>JAYTGZ010000156.1:0-6506 GCA_043733025.1 Pseudomonadota bacterium
TTCGCGAAATCGTCATAATAGCGCCTGCCTGACCATTCCCGACGGAGATAAGAATGCAACAATCAGTGACCTCACCCAGCGGAATCATGGGTTGGCTCGACCGTAACATTCTGCAATTGGGACGCGAAGTGCGTCTGAGTTATCTGCCGCCGCTAATGGTCTACGCGGCTTACGGTATCTCGACACTCACGGCAATCGTCGGCACGTTTTTCGTCAAAGATTATCTCGGCCTCTCGGCGGTGTTTCTCGCGGCACTGGGATTTTGGGTGGGGCTGCCTTGGGCGCTCAAGATGCCCGTTGGCCATTTGGTGGATTTGTTTTGGCGCTACAAGGCCGGGCTGGTGTACCTTGGCGCGATCATCGTGGCGTGTAGCTTGTTGATCATGGTTGGGCTGCTGGCAAATCCGGACACGATGCGGCAGTACATGAGCGCGGAAAAATGGTTCGTGCTCGCGGCGCTGCTTTCGCCCATCGGTTATGTGTTGCAAGATGCCGTGGCCGATGCCATGACGGTGGAAGCGGTGCCGAAATTCGACGAATCGGGTCAACCCTTCGACGAGAAACTGCAACGATCCATGCACACCACCATGCAGACCCTTGGCCGTGTCGCACTGATCGGCGGTGGCGTAATCGTGGCATTGGTGAACGTCATCTTGCTGTCCGGCGTGCAAGATCTGCCGAAGGATCAACAGGCTGCGGTCTACGCGAATATCTATTTGCTCGCTTTGATTATTCCATTGGTTTCCGTGTTTGGTGTATGGCTCGCCGGTCACCTGCGCCGCCGCGAACGGGGCCGCTTGCGCGCGCAAGGACTGAGTGCCGGCGAAATCTCGCGCCGTACTGAGGTGCAATCGGAAAAGCCACCGGTGAACTGGTGGGTTTTGGGCGGCGGCGTTGCGTTCGCGTCGGTATCGATCGTAGTCGGTCTTAGCGACATCAAGTACGGGCAAGAGTTGATTTTTGCCGCTTCCATGGGCATCGTACTATTCCTTATGTGGCGATTATTGCGGGAGTTGATCCCTGCGGCGCGCAATACGCTGCTGGGCACCGCCATCGTGATTTTCGTATTCCGGGCATTACCCGGCACCGGCGCCGGTTCGCAGTGGTGGTACATCGACATACTGAAATTCGATCAAGAGTTCTTCGCCAAGCTCTCGCTGATCGGCAGCATGCTGACGCTGTTCGGCTTGTTTATGTTCCGCCGTTTCATGGCGGAACGATCGATCTTTTACATCGTCGGGTTTTTAACTCTCGCCGGCACGATACTTTCCTTGCCATCGGTTGGGATGTACTACGGTCTGCACGAATGGACTGCCGCACGCACCGGCGGCCTGGTCGATCAGCGCTTCATCGCCGTGATCGACACGGCGCTGGAATCGCCCCTCGGTCAAATCGCCATGGTGCCGATGCTCGCCTGGATTGCCAATTCCGCGCCGTCGCATTTGAAAGCGACCTTCTTCGCGGTCATGGCTTCGTTCAGTAATTTGGCGCTGTCCCTCAGCAACCTGAGCACCAAGTATATAAATCAAATTTACATCGTGACGCGCGAGGTGAAGGATCCGGCCACCGGTGCGGTGACGGTCCCGGCCGACTACAGCGAACTCGGCGTGCTGTTCATCACGGTGATTCTCATCGGGTTAATTTTGCCGCTTGTTGCCATCGTGATCGCCAGGGCGTTTCGTTGGCGCAGTGCGTAATGAATCTAGAAACGGCAGTTGACCGCTTTTTCCCCCGCGCTACGCCGCATGGATATTAAGGGGCAGCGCATCGTGCTCACTCACCCAATGGGTGAACCGCGCTACGCGACCGATAGGCAGGCTGAGGTCAGTGGGCATTACGCTCAACCGGATCTCGCCACATCTATCATGGACGCATTGCGCCAAGCCGGAAAAAACCTCGACGCGCTCACCCTCGACGACCTCGCACCGGTCGATCAATTCCATGTTCGCGGCAAACAATCGACTATCGAACTGGCTCAGCTCGCGCGGATTGCCGCGGGGGAACGGGTTCTCGACGTCGGCGGCGGACTCGGCGGGCCGGCGCGCACCCTCGCGACGTTGTTCGGATGTCACGTCACCGTCGTCGATCTGACGGAAGAATATTGCCATGCCGGTGAAATGTTGACCGCGCGCAGTGGACTCTCGGATCGTGTGCACCATCAACACGGTAACGCCTTGGCGCTGCCTTTTCCCGACGCCCGTTTCGATGTGGTGTGGACCCAGCACAGCACCATGAACATCGACGACAAACCCAGCATTTACGCGGAGTTCCGGCGCGTCTTGCGCCACGACGGGCGCTATGCCTTGCACGAGATCATGCAAGGGGAGAACACGCCGATCCATTTTCCGGTGCCATGGGCGCGGCATCCGGCCATCAGTTTCTTGCAACCGCCGGAAGCAGTAAGGCGGCTAATCGAAGCAGCGGGCTTTACATTGTCGGATTGGATCGACGAAACAGCGAACGCCCGCGACTGGTTCGCGAAACGCTTCCAAGCCGCGGCGGCGGAATTACCGCCACTCGGCATTCATCTACTACTCGGTGCGGATTTTTTCGCCATGTCGCGCAATCAAATCCGCAATTTGAATGAGAACCGAATCGCGATTATCCAAGCGGCGTTCCGAAAAAACTAGAGCGATGCCAGTTTGCGCTCGACGAAATCCAACCGATCCTGTCCCCAAAAGATTTCGTCGTTGATGACATAGCTTGGTGCACCGAACACTTGGCGATCCATCGCTTCTTGCGTGTAGCCAGCGTATTTTGCTTTGATCTCATCGGATTGCGCCTGCGCGATCAAGCTCTCGCCATTTAGCCCTTGTTCGTTTGCAATTGCCTTCAATGTTTCCACTTCGCCGATGTTGCGTTCCTGTTCCCACACGCCGCTGAGCATCGCGGAAGTCAGCCGCATTGCCGCTTCAGTGCTTTGATTCGATGCGGCGATGATGCAGCACGCAGCCAAATCCCCCGGCGCCGGGAAATATTTCGGCTTCATCGTCAGCGGCATCTTAAGATAGTCACGCCAGCGTGCTAACTCCATTAGTCGATACGCCTGGCGTTGCGGCGCACGCTGCGGCAGGGGTAAGCCCCCTGAGACCGGGAAAATTTTCCCCAGGTCCATCGGCTTCACATTCACCTGTGCGCCATATTTTTTCAGCATCGCCGTGAGACGCGGATGGCCCAGATAAGTCCATGGGGAAATCGGGGAAAAATAATACTCAACCAGCTTGCTCATGAGGGCCTCGTTCGTTGTTGTAAACTCGTATGGTAGACGGTTCAGTCGATGCAGCGCAATCGCGATGTGGCCGGGACACCGGCCGATAGGCGGGGGAACGAAATTTCTATCGCCCACCACCCACAACCTAGGTATAGTGGTATGACTTTTCGTACGCTGCGCGGCTAACATGGGCACTTTAAAAGTCGAAAAAAGATTCAAGAACGTATCCAGGCAACGTGTGATCGCTTACCTAGCGTTCGCCGTATGTCTATTGACAACCCTGGTGGCGTGCTATTTCTCGCGTCAACACACGCTGGACAGCGCGCGGGAAAAATTCAATCACGAAGTTTACGCGTCGCACAATGCCATCACCCTGCGCATGAAAAGTTACGAGCAGATTTTGCGTGGCGGTGCGGGGATGTTTGCCGCGTCCATCAATGTCAGCCGTGAGAATTGGCGACGTTATGTCACAACCTTGCGGATGGAGGAAACGTATCCCGGCATCCGAGGTATCGGTTATGCGCCGCTCGTCGCCCACGTCGACAAAAACGTTCACCTGGCCGCGCTGTGGCAGGAGGGTTTCACAAACTACGAGGTGCTGCCGCGAGGTGACCGCGGCGTTTATACACCGATACTTTTCCGCGAGCCGTTCGACGGCCTCAATCGGCGCGCCATCGGGTTCGATATGTTCTCCGAACCCATCCGGCGCAAGGCGATGGAGCTTGCCCGCGACACGGGCGCCGCGGCGTTGTCGGGCAAGGTGCGCTTGGTGGTGGACAACGAAACGCAGCAGGATCCGGTGAGCGTCATCATGTTTATGCCGGTCTACGAACACAACACCTCCCCTATCACCATCGATTCCCGCCGCGCCGCTCTGAAGGGCTACGTGTTTGCTCCTTTCCGAGTACGCGAGTTGATCGATACAACCCTAGGCGAGCGCCTGGCTGAGGCCGGTGTCGATCTGGAATTGTTCGAAAGCGTTGCCATCGCCAAGGAGACGCTGCTTTATGACCGCGACCGTCAACCTCAATTCGCCGATGCGAATTTTCACCCGCTGTTCGCTACGCAACAGACCTTGGAACTGGGAGGGCAGACCTGGACGCTAGTGATGCGCACGCTGCCCCGTTTCGAGAACTCTATCGACCGCACCCAATCCTGGCTGATCCTCGGTGGCGGGATGCTGCTGAGCGTTTTGCTGTTCGGGTTTCTCTACTCGCTCGCGACCCAACACACCGACGTTAACGAGCGCGCGTCGCAACTCACTCAGGATCTGCAGCAAAGCGAACAACGGTTTCGCCATCTCGCTCACCATGATCCTTTGACCGGATTACCAAACCGCACGTTGCTGCAGGATCAGGGCGCGCGTGCCCTCGGGCGTGCGCGCCGCAACAAAAATCACATCGGGATTCTCTTTATCGACCTCGACCGCTTCAAGACGATTAACGATTCCCTGGGCCATGGCGTGGGCGATGCATTGTTGCGAGAAGTTGCGGATCGGATCCTCTACACAGTGCGCGATTTCGACACCGTGGCGCGCATGGGCGGCGACGAGTTCGTTGTGCTGTTGTCGGACTTGGTGAATCCGGCGGCCGCCGGCAGCGTCGCCCAGCATATACTGGAGTCACTTGCCAAAGTGACGATCATCGATGGCCATCATTTGCACATAACGCCGAGCATCGGCATCAGCGTTTTCCCGGACGATGGCAATGATTTTGACCAGTTGTTGAAACATGCCGATGCCGCCATGTATCTCGCCAAGGAGAACGGCCGCAACGGCTATCAGTTCTTCACCAGCGCAATAAATACCCTTGCCCACGGCCGCCTGGCGGTCGAGACGGGGCTCCGGCAAGCTCTGCTAAACGGCGAGTTTGAGCTGCATTATCAACCGCAAATCGCAACAGCTAGCGGCGCGATCGTTGGCGTGGAGGTGCTATTGCGCTGGCGTCATCCGCAACGAGGTTTGGTGATGCCCGATGATTTCATTTCCATCGCAGAGGACACCGGACTCATCGTGCCAATTGGCGAATGGGTGCTGCGTACCGCTTGCGCGCAATACGCCGAGTGGCGGCGCCGAGGGCTGGCGCCGTTCCGGCTCGCGATCAATTTATCGGCGCGCCAACTGCAGCAGAAGGACTTGGCGGATATCACGGCGGAAATCTTGGTGGCGAATTCCCTCAACGGCGAGGAGCTCGAACTTGAAATCACGGAAACGGGCCTCATGCAAAACACCGGCGACGCGGCCGTCGCCTTGTGGGGAATGAAGGCCCTCGGGATACAACTTTCTTTGGACGATTTCGGCACCGGCTATTCAAGCCTGAGCAACTTGCGGCGTTTTCCTATCGATTGTTTGAAAATCGACCGTTCGTTCATCCGCGATATTTCGACGGATCCGAGCGATGCGGTGCTGGTGCGCGCGATTATCGATCTCGGCCACAGTTTGGGGATGACCATCGTGGCGGAGGGAGTTGAAACCCTGGATCAACTGAGCTTCTTGAAGTTCCACTATTGCGATGAAGCCCAGGGCTACTTAATCAGCAAACCGTTGACCGCGGACGCGTTCGCTCGCGCCTACGCGCAGTGGGACTCGACTTCAGCCCATGTCGTTTCTGCCGCGGCGCTACAATCGGTCACCTAAGGGTTTGTTGAAAACTACTCGGCGCCCGTCTGGGGGCCGGCCTACGGGGTGGGGGGCTGGCCTAGGGCCACCTAGGGCCAGGGCCACGTCATTGCGCGGTACTCGGAATCCTCATGTACCTACGGAACCGGCCATCGCCAGCGGCCAATGTGGATGAGGCTCGCCAGGCTTGCCAGCCCACGGGGCAAGCTGGACAAGGTTCCTAGAAGCCTGTCGAACTTAAAGGAAATCGGCTGCAAAAGAGGCTGAGCGGTTCAAATTCCGCCGCTTTCTTGGGCAATAGAACGACTATTGCCCGGCGAAATCGTCAAAATCTGTCCTCGCTCAGCCTCTTTTTCGCTGCGATTTTTTAAGTCCGACAGGCTCCTAGATGGGGTAGACCCAACACTCGTGTCACCAGCGGCCAAATCGATCACAACAGAGCCAATACGCAAAAGCGCGGTAGTGGCCGAGAACCACCCAATAGGACGTGAAGACACGATTCGCGCTTTTAAGCACGCTAAGGTTCCCTAACGCTCACCCCCTTCACCACTATCAGGATTTGTTCGACAAACGGCTTGCCATGAGATGATGACAACGTATACACTAAGTCATTACCTTAGTGCCGGAGATTTGCCCATGTCGAAAGAAGCCGTTTTCACCATGAAGCTTGAACCGGAG
>JAYTGZ010000157.1:0-4005 GCA_043733025.1 Pseudomonadota bacterium
TGGTAGCCGAGCTTGGGCGTGAGATAAGAGAAATTGTTGACGAATGGGTAGCTGACACTTGGATAAATCAAGGCGCGCTGGCCATTGACCTTGCTCGGATGACCGAATTCCGTCAGTTCCGATTCTAGGTTCAAGTCGGCGCCGAAGTAGTTCCCCTTGGCGCCGCGAAGCAAAAGTTGCGGTTTCAGGCGGTACGGCGTGTCGATGCGTTTCGCTGGATCCGGGTCCTGCAGAGTCTGGTAACTTAAGGCACGTGCGGAGAAGCTCCAGATATCCGTGGTGTAGCGTAGTTCAGCATCCCGAGGCAGATTGGTTGAGGAGGTGTCGACCACGCGGGTGCTCAAGTCGCGAAAGTAGTTATCGTCCGAGGCACGCTGGATGTTGAGGCGGCCGGTCCATCCCGCGGTGAAATTGTGATCGTGCCGCCAAGCTAGAAAATCCCGGTTCGTTCCAGTTTGCCTGTCGTTGGGCAGAATCTCTCCGTGCATTTCGCCGGCGAACGTTGGCCAGAGATAGCGTAACTCGTTCTGAATCTGCAGGCCACGCTTCGACAGCGCTCGCGGCGTCATGGTCGCGTCCATATTGGGCGCGATGTTCCAATAATAGGGTACCGAAACCTCCAACCCGCTGCTATCGGTGGTGCCGATCACCGGCGGGAGCAGTCCCGTTTTGCGCTTGTCGCTCAAGGGGAAACTCACCCAGGGTAGATACAAGAAGGGAACACCCATGAATTCGACGCTGGCGTTACGGGCGGTTCCGACTTCCGTGACGCGATCAAGCTCCAAATCCTTCACGCGCAAGAACCAGTCGTCCTGGCCGGGCTCACAGGTGGTGTAGCGGCTATCCGACAACCGTTCATGGTTTTCGCCGAGGAAATCGATGCGGCGCGCATCGCCGCGTCCGCCACGTTTGCGCCCCGTTTTTTTGACCAACTGAAACTGCGGCCGGTCCATGTGGCCCGTGTCGCTGTCGAGATCGTAGCGCAAGTAATCGCCCTCGATAATGTCGCCTTGCTTTTCGAAGCGAACATCGCCGGTGGCGGTGACTTCCTGCTCCTGCTCCAGAAAATAGAGTTCCTTGGTATTGAGTTTGAGATCACCCTGTTGCATTTCAACGGCGCCGCTGGCCTCGATATCGCGCCCGGTGCGACCCTCGATACGATCTGCCTCCAGCTTAAAAGGTAACTTTTTTTGGTCGAGTTTGCCGGGTTCCACCGCGGCGGGTGCGGATGCTTCGTTGACCGTGGGGGCGTCGGCTGCGAATCCAACGGAGTGCATGAGGCTCAACAACAATAAGAGCGGAAGAAAGGGCATTAACGGAGCGGGAAATGGTTTAAGTTATTGGATGCTAAAATCCGACAGTTTATTTTATTAGGGGTATGTTGAAAAACGTCTGCGGCGCCCGCCGGCGTCGTTGCGCGGCGCCCGGAATCCTCATGTACACTTGGGTATGTTCCGGTTCCAACATACGGGCATCCTCGCTACGTTTTTCAACAAACCCTTAGGCAAACGGAGAACTCATTTGCAACGCCTCGCCCTGCTGCAAACCTGGCTTGACGAGATCTTTCCCGGTCACGCGAATACCTTGACGCTTGCTTCGAGCGACGCCAGTTTCCGGCGCTATTTTCGCCTTGCCGTGCATGATACAACGTATATCGTCATGGATGCGCCTCCGGATAAGGAAGATTGCCGGGCTTTTATCCACGTGGCCGATCTCATGGCCAAGGCCGGACTAAACGTTCCTCGGATTGTCGAGCGCAATCTCGAACAGGGTTTCTTGCTGTTGACGGACCTTGGCAGCGTAACCTATCTCGCTGCGCTACAAGGGGACAAAGCCGATGGACTTTTCCTCGACGCCATCGACGCGCTGATCACCTGGCAACTCGCGACCCGGCCCAACGAATTGCCGCCTTACGACGAGGCGCTGCTGCGGCGCGAGCTGAATCTGTTTTCCGATTGGTATGTGGCGCGCCATCTCAAACTGGAACTGAATGCCGCGCAGCGCGAACGGTTGCAAGGCATCTTCACGCTGGTGCTGCAAAACAATCTGGCCCAGCCAACCGTGTTCGTACATCGCGACTACATGCCGCGCAATTTGATGGTGACCACGCCCAATCCCGGCATCCTGGATTTTCAGGACGCGGTAGTCGGGCCCATCACCTACGATGTCGCGTCGCTGTTTCGCGATGCGTTTATTTCCTGGGAAGAGGAGCAGATCCTCGATTGGGTCATCCGTTACTGGGAGCGAGCCAAGCAAGCGAACCTGCCGGTGCGGCATGACTTCACCGAGTTTTATCGCGATTTCGAGTGGATGGGTTTGCAGCGCCATCTCAAGGTCGCCGGCATTTTTTCGCGCATCAACTATCGCGACGGCAAGTCTCACTATCTCAGCGACATTCCGCGTTTCAGCGGTTACATTCGCCATGCCTGTCGCCGCTACGGCCTGCTGACACCGCTGTTGAAATTGCTTGACGAGATCGAAGGTGCGCAAGCAAAAGTGGGTTATACATTTTGAGAGCGATGATCCTGGCCGCGGGTCGCGGCGAACGCATGCGCCCGCTCACCGACACCACGCCGAAGGCTTTACTGCCGGTGGGCGGCAAGCCGCTCATCGTTTGGCATATCGAAAAACTCGCCCGCGCCGGGTTTGATGAGGTGATCATCAACCATGCTCATCTCGGCCATCTGATCGAATCGGCGCTCGGCAACGGCGAAGATTTCGATATTGATATTTTTTATTCCCCCGAGGATAGGGCTCTAGAAACGGCCGGCGGCATCGCCCATGCGCTGCCGCTACTGGGCAAACAGCCGTTTCCGGTGATCAACGCCGACGTGTTTTGCGATTACGATTTTCGTGACTTGCATGCGGAAACGGTGACGCTGCAAAACGAACCCGCGCACGATTGCCATCTGGTGTTAGTGGACAATCCGGAGCATCATCGCGCCGGCGATTTTGTTTTGCGTAACGGCCTCATCGTGCCGGAAGGCACGCCCCGCTTGACGTTCAGCGGCATCGGTATTTACCGGCCAGCGTTTTTTTATGCCATTCCGCGCGGCGTGAAGGCGCCGCTCGCGCCGCTGTTGCGCGGGGCCATCGCCGCGGGAAGGGTCAGCGGCGAGCGTTATGCCGGTGCTTGGACCGATGTCGGCACTCCCGAACGGCTGGCGCAGTTGAACCAAACATTTCAGCCCAACGTCATACACTATTCGAAAGAAACCCCACCGTGATTCCCATTTCCCGTTATCAACGCCGCCGCGCGCAACTGGCTAAGTCGATGAGCCAGGGCATCGCCATTGTTCCCACGGCGCCGGAACGTGCCCGCAACCGCGATACCCAATATCTCTATCGTTTCGACAGCTATTTCTATTACCTAACGGGCTTCATGGAACCGGACGCGGTGGTCGTGTTAATCGCCGGAAAGACACCGAGCAGCATTTTGTTTTGCCGCGAGAAAGACATTACCCGGGAGATTTGGGACGGTTATCGTCACGGGCCGAAGGCAGCGCAAAAAACCTTTGCCTTCGACGCGGCGTACCCCATCGCCAAGCTCGACGAGATGATGCCGAAATTCATCGCCGATCAGCCCTTGCTGCATTACCCCATCGGCGCGAATCCCGAGTGGGATGCGCGTGTGGTTGGCTGGCTCAATCAAGTGAAGGCGCAAGTGCGCAGCGGCATCACCGCGCCGGCGGAAATTCAAGACGTGTGTACCCGACTCGATAACATGCGCTTGATCAAAGACGCCGATGAACTAAAGGTCATGCGCGGCGCCGCGAAGATCGCCACCGGCGCCCATCGCCGCGCCATGCGAACCACCCGGCCCGGCATGATGGAATACGAAGTGGAAGCGGAACTCGCTCATGAATTCCGCCGCCGCGGCGCCCAGGCGCCAGCCTATACCAGCATCGTCGCCGGCGGGTCGAATGCCTGTGTGTTGCATTACGTGGAAAACAACGCCGAACTCAACGACGGCGATCTGCTGCTGATCGATGCCGGCTGCGAATT
>JAYTGZ010000158.1:0-1912 GCA_043733025.1 Pseudomonadota bacterium
CTCGACGGCGACACCGCGTTCATGCTTTACGACACCTATGGATTTCCGCTGGATCTCACCGCCGACATCGCCCGCGAGCGCGGTGTCGGAGTCGACCAAGCGGGCTTCGCCGCGGCCATGACGCAACAGCGAGACCAGGCGCGGGCGGCAGGCAAGTTCAAGATGGCGGCGGGCATCGAATACAAGGGAGAGAAAACTCACTTCGTTGGCTACGAAAAACTCGCACACGAAACCAAGGTTATCGCCATCTACCGCGATGGCGTGAACGTCGATCAGCTCAACATCGAAGAGACCGGCACCGTTGTCCTCGCGACCACACCGTTTTATGCCGAGTCCGGCGGTCAGGTCGGTGATGAAGGCGAACTGATCCACGCCGGCTATTGTTTCGCCGTGCGCGACACGCAGAAAATTCAAGCTGGCGTGTTCGGCCATCAAGGGGTCCTGATCAGGGGCTCAAAGCCCATGCGCGTGGGCGAGGGCGTGAGTGCTCAAGTAAACGAAGGCACGCGCGGCCGCACCATCCGCAACCACTCGGCCACGCACCTAATGCACAAGGCGCTGCGTGAAGTGCTCGGCAGCCACGTGGCGCAAAAAGGCTCGCTGGTCGATCCTTACAAAACCCGTTTCGATTTTTCTCATCACGCGCCCATGACGGCGGACGAGATTCGCCGTGTGGAAGATATCGTCAACAAAGAAATCCTCGCTAATGCCGCCACCCAAGCGCGGGTCATGGCCATCGACGACGCACAAAAAATCGGCGCGATGATGTTGTTCGGCGAAAAATATGGCGACGAAGTGAGAGTGCTCGACATCGGCTCGTCGCGGGAACTCTGCGGTGGTACCCACGTGGCGCGCACCGGTGACATCGGTCTGTTCAAAATTCTTTCGGAGGGCGGCGTCGCGGCAGGCGTGCGCCGCGTCGAAGCCACCACCGGCGTCGGTGCATTGGAATATGTGCAAAAACTCGATTCCATGTTATCGGAAGTGGCCGGCGCATTGAAAGCACAACCGGCGGAACTCACGCAGAAAATCTCCGCCGTGCTCGATCAAGTGAAGTCGCTGGAGAGAGAACTCGCGCGCTTGAAATCGAAGCTGGCGTCGAGCCAAGGCGACGATCTTGCGGATCGAGCGCGCGACGTGAAAGGCGTGAAGGTGCTGGCGGCGAATTTGGACGGCGCCGACGCGAAAGCATTGCGCGAAACCATGGACAAGCTTAAAGATAAACTGAAGTCCGCCGCCATAGTGTTGAGTGCCGTGAGCGATGGCAAAGTGTCGCTGATCGCCGGCGTCACCGCCGATCTCACGGGCAGGATAAAGGCAGGCGAGTTGGTCAACCATGTCGCCACTCAAGTCGGCGGCAAAGGCGGCGGGCGGCCTGACATGGCCCAGGCCGGCGGCACCGATCCGGCCAATTTGCCGCAAGCGCTGGAGTCGGTACATGATTGGGTGGGGCAGCGCGCCTAGGAGCCTCGCGGATACGGGGTGGCCTCGGGCCATTGGCTCCTGGCAATGCATTGCCGGAGAGGCACACTGGTACGGGGTGGCCTCGGGCCATTGCCTCGCCGGCTAGTCGAATACAATCACATTATCGGAGAAAAAGTGGCCGCATACATCATCGCCGAAGTCGAAGTCCTCGATCCCGTCATGTTCGAACAGTACCGCGCCGCCGTCCCCGCTACGATTGCGGCCTATGGAGGTCGATATGTCGTGCGCGGCGGCGCGACTGAAGTGTATGAAGGTACGTGGCAGCCGAAACGCGTGATCGTACTGGAATTCCCGGACCTCGCGCGTTTGCGCGAATGGTATCGCTCGTCCGAATACGCACCGCTTATCGCGTTACGAAATCAGTGCGCGCGCACCAACGTCATTTCGCTTGAAGGTGTGTAATTAATTCAGCGAGAATCTACTTCCA
>JAYTGZ010000159.1:0-2471 GCA_043733025.1 Pseudomonadota bacterium
CGGGCACGCCGCTCATCATGATCCCCGGCTGGTCGCAGACGGCGGCGATGTACAAAAACCAAATCGATGCGCTGTCGGACACCTATCGCTGTATCGCCATCGATATGCGAGGTCACGGCGATTCCGAGAAGCCGGCCCATGGCTATCGCATGCAGCGTCTCGCCGCCGATTTGCGCGCGTTCATCTATTACGAGGATCTTGCGGACGTCGCGGTGATGGGCCATTCCATGGGCTGTTCTGTGATCTGGGCCTATTGGGACATGTATGGCGGCGACCGCATTTCCAAGATCATCCTGGTCGACCAAGCGCCGACAGTGACGAGCCAACCGGGTTGGAGCGATGAGCAGAAAGCCGAAGCCGGCGCCATCTTCGATCCGCCGGCGTTATACAACATCGCCGCCGGACTGAGCGGGCCGGACGGCGTGAAAACCACCGAGGGGTTTTTCGCGCCGGAAGGCATATTCTTCACCAAGGACTATCCGCAAGACCAACGCAAATGGGCGCTGGAGCAGAACCTAAAATTCCCACGCAAGCACGCCGCGGAATTGCTGGTCAATCATTGCACCCAGGATTGGCGCGACGTGATCCCGCGCATCAACAAACCGACCCTAGTCGTCACCGGCAAGGCGAGTTTCTTCCCGCTGAAATCGCAAGAATGGATCGCAAAGCAAATCAAAGGCTCCAAGCTCGAAGTATTCGCCGCGGAAGAAGGCGGTAGCCATTTCATGTTCTTGGAGAATCCGGAGAAGTTCAACAAGGTCGTTAGGGAGTTCTTGGGATAAACCGTAGGATGGGTAGACCGAAAGCGGAAACCATTTCGAGTCGGCTAAGAGGCAAGCCGCGCTTGCCTCGCGGCGTGGCATGCCTCAAGAGCCGCATCCCGCGTGGCTCCTGGCTTGATCGCTATTTGGCTTGTCGCGCCGGCCTGTTTGCACGCAGCCGGCGTATCTCTTTCGGATCGGCGCTTAGCGGGCGATAAATTTCGACTCTATCGTGTTGGTGCAAAACGTGATCGGGCGACACAAGTTTGCCGAAGATTCCGATTTTGTTTTTCGCGAGATCGATCTCGCGAATGCGCTGCATGAGTCCCGATTGCTCGATCGCTTGTAATGCCGTCGTGCCGCGCGGCAGGCGTAGCGCGATGACCACCTCGGCATCGGGTGTGGCCCAGGCCACTTCAATCGCCAGCATATCGTCGTTAGGTTGCGGCACGTGACGTATCGGCGCGTCGCACGAAGGCGTCGACCAGCGTGCCCGCGATGTGACCGAACACGGGTCCGATGATTTTTTCCAGCCATTTGTTGGTGAACTCGTATTCGAGCACGAGTTCTACTTTGCAGGCCTGATCGCCGAGCGCGTGAAAACGCCAGTGGCCCTGTAGCCGTTTGAATGGGCCGTCTACGAGTTTGACATCCATGCCGCTCGGGAACGTTTTTTCGTTACGTGTCGTGAAGCTTTGTTTGATGCCATGGAAATCGATTTTGATCGCGGCTTCGGTGATGTACTCGTTCTTTAGTTTGATCGTGGCGCCGCCACACCACGGCAAGAATTGCGGGTAGTGTTCGACATCGTCCACCAGTTGGAACATCGCGGCGGCGGAGTGGGCCACGAGGACGGATTGTTCAATACGCTTCATGGCGAGATTTTAACGTAACAGCGGATGCTAAAATACCGCTTCAATTCGCACCAGCGGCCATTATGAGCATCGCCCAAAACAAAAAAGCCTTTTACGACTACTTCATCGAAGAACGTTTCGAAGCCGGCCTCGTATTGGAAGGCTGGGAAGTGAAGGCCATACGCGCGGCGCGGGTGCAACTCAAGGAGGCCTATGTTGTCGTCATGGGCGGTGCATTGAATTTGATCGGCTCCCACATCAGCCCGCTACCGACCGCCTCGACCCACGTGAATCCCGATCCGGTGCGCACGCGCAAATTGCTCATGCATCGCGAGGAGATTCACAAACTCATCGGCAAGGTCGAACGGGCGGGTTATACCCTGGTGCCGCTCGATATGCACTACATCCGCGGCCGCATCAAGCTCGAAATCGGGCTGGCGAAGGGCAAGAAACAACACGACAAACGTGAAACGGAGAAAGATCGCGAGTGGCAGCGGGAGAAGCAGCGGCTGTTGAAGGTTCGATAGGGGACGGATCGGGAAAAATTGAACTTCCTTATGTTATCAATGAGCTATAATGCACTTCGGTGGCGGGCCATGTACCCGCTACCCATGACCGTACGCCTATTTACAATTTTGACGGAGATTTCATGATCCGCACGATTCATTGTTTTGCCGCTCTAATCCTCACTTCATTCTGCGCACTCACGTGGGCGGATCTCTATGGTTACGTTGACGAGAATGGCCGCGCCCACATCAGCACGAAGCAACTCGATGATCGCTACAAACTTTTTCAGCGCTCGGTGATGAAACCGAACGACAAGAAGAAAACCGTCGTCGCGGTCGCGACCAAACAG
>JAYTGZ010000160.1:0-1822 GCA_043733025.1 Pseudomonadota bacterium
TAACGACACTTTGGTGGCGAGTGATCCCGAGAGCGCCCTTGCACAAGTTCGCCGACATGAGCCAGCGGTAATAACGATGGATCTGGGATTACCCCCACATCCGGACGATTCCACCGAAGGCTTCGCGCTGCTTCAGCAAATTCTTGCGTTGGCACCACACACGAAGATAATCGTGCTTACCGGGCAGAACGATCGCTCGAACGCGCTGAAGGCGATCCGGCTTGGTGCCTACGATTTTTACGCAAAGCCGTTCGAGCCGGATTTGCTTTCGCTCACCATCGAGCGTGCGTTTTGTTTGCATGAGATCCAGGAGGAAAATCGACGGCTGCAAACGGCCGCCAAACCTGCGGGTTTTGCCGGTATCCTCACCTCTGACACGGAGATGCTGCGAATATGCCGCGCCGTTGAAAAGATTGCACCGACGACTGCGACCATTTTGCTGCTGGGCGAATCGGGGACTGGCAAAGAACTGTTCGCGCGGGCGTTGCACGATCTTTCGCCCCGCCGCAAGGAGCGATGGGTGGCAATTAACTGTGCGGCAATTCCCGAGACGTTGCTTGAAAGTGAACTATTCGGCTACGAGAGGGGTGCCTTTACCGGGGCCATAAAGCAAACACCGGGAAAGATCGAGACGGCGAACAAGGGCACACTTTTCCTTGACGAAATCGGCGATCTTTCGCCTGCGTTACAAGGAAAACTGTTGCGTTTTTTGCAGGAGCGGGTCATTGAGCGAGTCGGTGGGCGCGAAGAAATCCCCGTTGATGTTCGCATCGTCTGCGCTACGCACAAAAACCTGAAAGAAATGATTGGACAAGGCAATTTTCGGGAGGATCTATATTTTCGTCTTGCGGAGATCGTGCTTGAAATTCCACCACTGCGAAAACGGCCAGGCGATCCAGGTTTGCTCGCGCATGCATTCACACGGCGTTTCGCCGAGGAACAGCGTCGCAGCTCGTTGACGTTATCGCCGGAAGCCATCGACCTAATTGAAGCATATCCATGGACCGGCAACGTGCGTGAGCTCGAGAATTGCATCAAACGGGCCGTGATCATGGCCGAAGGTACTATCATCGGCAGCGCGGAACTTGGCGTAAATGGTGAACTTGAGATCCCGATGTTAAACCTCCGCCAAGTGCGTGACGCGGCAGAGAAACAGGCAGTAATACGCGTGCTCGCGAGAGCGGACGGCAACCTGAGCAAGGCTGCCGAGATGCTGGGTGTCAGTCGTCCGACACTCTACGAACTACTTGATCGTTTTGGTCTGCGCGGATAAATAAAGCGAGACATCAATAATTGTCCATGAGGAATTGAACATGAATATCGGCAGCTTAGTCAACGTTTTAAAGAGTGCAGCAGCATTGGCAGTTGTAGCGGCTTTGCTTGGCGCCTGTGGCGGAGACAGTCCGGACGCTCTCGTTGCGTCTGCGAAGGAATACCTCGTGAAGAAGGATTATTCAGCGGCATCAATCCAGCTAAAGAATGCGCTCAAGCAGAAAGACAGTGGTGAAATCCGCTATCTTTTGGGGAAAACGTTGATTGGGCAGGGCGATTATGCGGCTGCGCAAATCCAACTCCGACAAGCGCTGGAGTCAAAATATTCGACAGACGCCATCTACCCCGAGCTATCAAAAGTCGTGTTGGGTTTAGGTGATGTCAAAAAACTGGTGACGGAATTCGCGAATGTGACCGTCAGCGACGCCGAGCAGCAAGCATCGATCAAGTCCGATGTCGGCGAGGCCTTTCTGACGTTGGGACAACCCAAGGAAGCGAAAGCAGCATTCATGGCCGCGCTTGCAAGCGTGCCCGGATACCCGCGAGCGCG
>JAYTGZ010000161.1:0-3535 GCA_043733025.1 Pseudomonadota bacterium
CACCAAGCTGGTATCACCGCCAGTGAATGCGATCACGCTAAACGTCGGCGCCGGGAAGTTACGGATCTTGCCGGATGCTTCCCGCTCGGTGCTTGATGCCTGGGATGAGTTACTGAAGCTATTCTGGTTATCCTTGGCGCTGTTCACGCTGGTGAATCTCATCGTGTTCTGGTTCGCCGGCCGGGCGCTGCATCCGGTGAATGACATCGTCAATGGGCTGCGCAAAATGGAACTCGGCCAGTTCCACGCCCGCCTGCCTCTATTTAAAGTGCGCGAGATGGCAACGATTTCCGACACGTTTAACCGCATGGCGCAAGCGGTGGAAGAAAGTTTTACCCTGAAGCGCGAAGCGGAAAAGTCCGCCCACGAACTCAAGGAGCATCGCGAGTTAACTCAACTCATCCAACGCCACATCGAAGAAGAGCGGCGCAATTTGGCGTTGGAGTTACATGACGAGCTCGGCCAATCGGTGACCGCCGTCAAGACCATCGCCACGTCCCTGGTGAACCGCACCCGCGACAAGCTTCCCGAGCTACAATCCGCCGCCCAGATGATCGTCGACGTATCGGGGCAGATGTACGATTCCATGCACGGCATGGTGCGGCGATTGCGCCCGCTGGCACTGGACAAACTCGGTCTGCATGACGCTCTGCAAGAGTTGGTCGGCTCGCAGCAGGCGCGAAATCCCAATATCCATTTCAATCTGGCCATGGCCGGTGACTTCAAATACATCGACGCCGATGTCAGCATCGCCGCCTATCGCATGGTGCAGGAATGCCTTACCAACATCGTGCGCCACGCTGGCGCGACCCGTGCCGATGTGAGCGTGCAAGCGGAGGACGACTTGGAAATCATCGTGCAAGATAATGGCAAGGGGTTACCAGCCGACCAAGCAGGACGCGAAGAACGTTTCGGGCTGATGGGTATGCGCGAACGAGCTGAAGGATTAGGGGGAACATTTCAAATGGAAAGCGAAGACGGCGTTCGTGTGAGCGTGAAGCTGCCGCTACGCGCGGCGGAGGTTCTGTAATGTCCGCGATACGAGTCATGCTGGTGGATGACCATGCCGTTGTGCGTATGGGTTTCAAATTACTGCTGCAAGGCGCCGAGGACATTGAGGTCGTCGGCGAGGCGGAGTCGGGCGAGGAAGCCATCAAGCGCTATGTCGAGATCAAGCCCGACGTGGTGGTGATGGATATTTCCATGCCGGGCATCGGTGGATTGGAAGCCGTCACGCGGCTCCTCGCCAAGGACCCGGCGGCGAAGGTGTTGATCCTCTCCGCCCATGAAGACAGCAGCCACCCAAAGCGATTGTTAAAGGCCGGCGCCGTGGGCTACTTGTCGAAACGCAGCGCCGCCGAAGAACTGATCCAAGCCATACACCAAGTCGCCACGGGCAAGACCTTCGTCGATTCCAAACTCGCCCAGGCCATGGCGGTGCAACAATTGACCGGTGAGCAGAATCCCGTCGAAGTCCTGTCGGGTCGAGAGTTCGAAGTATTTATGTTGCTGGCCAAAGGCCAATCCGTCGCCCACATCGCGGAGAAATTATTCCTCAGTCCGCGCACCGTCGGCACCCACCTCTACAACATCAAACAAAAACTCAATGCCGGGAATTCGGCGGAGATCGCGCTAATTGCGATGCGCAATGGCTTGCTCGATCACTAGTGCCTGAAGGCGGCAGCACCTCACCGCGATTCGTGGCTGGAGAGCCGCACCAGTATTGGCTTACAGGCCAATTGCTAGTTACGGTTTGGCGGAATTTGCTGTTCGAGGAAACTGCTAATCCGTCGCGGTAGCCAGTCCAGTTTCCCCGGCAACGCAGCACAAACGTAACCGGCGTGACCGCCCGCATCGTAGAAATCCAAACTGACCTGGTCCGATACGTCGCTCACAGTCGGCAACGTTTCGGCCGGCATGAAGGGATCGTTGCGCGCGTGGATCAACCGCGTCGGCACGCGAATACCGCGCAGCGCGGGTTTGCAACTGGCCTGCGTCCAATAATCGTCGACGTCTTTGAATCCATGCAGCGGCGCGGTGACGGCGTCGTCGAACTCGCGCATGGTGCGAGCACGCTCCATCGCCGCACGATCGAATAGTTTGGGGAAGCGCGCAAGCCGGCGTCTTGAATTGGCCTTGAGTGTACGCAGGAAATTCCAGGTGTAGATGAGATTGACACCGCGCGCCAGGTGATCGCCGGTGGCCGCCAGCTCGTAGGGCACCGATACCGCGACAATAGCGGACACGATGTCCGTCGCGCCCGCACCGCGCTCGCCGCACCATTTTAACAACGCATTACCGCCCAGCGACACACCCACGGCAAATAAGGGCGCGGCGCCGGCGATGCCTCGAGCGCGTTGCAACATCCATTCGATTTCGACCGTGTCGCCGGAATGATAGGCGCGAGGCAATCGGTTCGGCTCGCCACCGCAACCACGAAAATGCGGAACGAGGCCGCGCCAGTTTAAGCGCTGGACTTCCGCCATCAGTCTGCAGGCGTAATGGCTGTGGGAGCCGCCTTCCAGACCATGAAATAGCACCACCAGCGGCGCGTTTGCCGGGCCCGAAACGCTATCGGCGGCGACGATATCGCCGTCGGGCGTGTCCCAGCGGCTACGCTGGTAGTCGATCTTGGGAACCGGTGCGCACAGGGCGCTGAACAGGGTTTGCAGGTGCCCACCGGGTAGCCACCAAGGCGGGCGATAGCCGGGCAGAGCCGATGCTTCGCTATAAGACTGATGCAAAACTATTGTGCCATACCGGCCGGTTGGTAGCGTAACGGCACCACGCCGCCACTGTCGGGCGTACCCAGCAAGCGCAGTAAGTCCGCGAGTTGAGCAGCGTAGTTGGGTTGAGCGCGGGCAGAGCCGAGAAAAGTCGGTGCCCCGTTCGCCGCCCAGCGGCCCTTGCCTTCCAGTTGCAGCGCGCCGGAGACGGTGGCGAGTTGGTAGTTCAAGCCAGCATCGTTGGCGTCCACCGCCAGAGAATATTCGCCCAAGGGCTTCACCGCACTCAGCGCCAGCGCCGCTTGACGCCACGTGATATTGGCTTTGCCGGCGCTTGCGGTGCCGGCGTAGGTAAAATCGGCCGTAATCACATCCAGCATGCCGCTCGGTTTCCAGATTTCCAGGGCCGGCATGGCCATGGCCAACAAGCTGGCGGACGCAGAAGCATTTACGTCGCGGAGCTTCAAGCCACCGATGATGCCCTTGCCGATGATTCCTTTTCCCTGCAATTGCGGGCCGTTAAACTCCAGGGCCGCCGCCAACTCGGCGCGCAACAATCGCCACGGCTGTAACCGCCATTGCATGCGATCGAATTGGATGTTCTGGCCCGTCGGCAGCGTCGCGCTGACACCACTAAATTCGCCGCGCCACAGGCTTCCGCGGCTATCCTGAATAATTATCGGAAACGGCGCGAATTTTGGCAGCGCCCAAACCACCAGCCAAGCGGGCGCCGTGACGATGAGAAATAACAGATATAGACCGATGCCGCCGAGCAAATAGCGAAACGATGGAAAACGTACGGCGGGCAA
>JAYTGZ010000162.1:0-3594 GCA_043733025.1 Pseudomonadota bacterium
TGCCTTGCCAGGAGGCAAGCTGGAAGCGGCTCGTGGCAAGGCAGCATTATCATTCTATGACTTTAAACAGCCGATAAATCGTGTCACTGGAAAAGCCGCGCCCTTGAAGAAAACGCATCTGCTTGGCTTTTTCGACCGCACTTAACGGCGGCGACGGGAATTTTTTTCGCCAGACTTCTCGGGCGGCGTCGAGTTCTTGTTCGCGCGATGTGACCGTCAACTGTTTGATGCTTTCCGCGTCGAGGCCTTTGGCTTTTAGCTCGTAAGCGATCTTTAAGTGGCCGAAGCGTTTTTGTTTTGCGGCGATGAAGTGTTCGGCGAAACGTTGATCGGAGACTATCCCCGATCGCGTGAACTCAGCGACTAGGGTGTCGACGTCGTCGTGTTCTTCGGAGTATCGCGATAGCTTTTGTGCCAACTCGGCACGCGTATGTTCGCGCCGCGCGAGCAGGCGCAGCGCGCGTTCGCGCAGATCACTTTTCGGCGACTTCTCCACTGGCCTTTGCGCCGGGCGCGGCGACGCCGGCGGCGGCGCGCACTTTGGCTTCGATCTCTTGCGCGATCGCGGGATTTTCCTTCAGATATTCGCGCGCGTTGTCCTTGCCTTGGCCAATCTTTTCACCGTTGTAGGCGTACCAGGCACCGGATTTGTCGACGATTTTATGGTTCACGCCCAACTCGATGATCTCACCTTCTCGGGAGATGCCTTCGCCATACAGAATGTCGAACAGCGCTTCGCGAAACGGCGGCGCGACTTTGTTCTTGACGACTTTCACGCGCGTTTCCGAGCCGATGACTTCTTCGCCTTTTTTGATGGAGCCAATGCGGCGAATGTCCAAGCGCACGGAGGCATAGAACTTCAGTGCGTTGCCTCCGGTTGTCGTCTCCGGATTGCCGAACATCACGCCGATCTTCATACGAATCTGGTTGATGAAAATCACCAGGGTGTTCGAGCGTTTGATATTCGCCGTTAACTTGCGAAGTGCTTGCGACATCAAGCGCGCATGCAAACCCATGTGGGAATCGCCCATCTCGCCTTCGATCTCGGCCTTTGGCGTGAGCGCCGCAACGGAGTCGATCACAACGATGTCGACCGAACCGGAACGCACTAGCATGTCGGCGATCTCCAGCGCTTGTTCGCCCGTGTCCGGTTGCGCAATCAGCAATTCGGGTACATCCACGCCGAGTTTTTGCGCGTATTGTGGATCGAGCGCGTGTTCAGCATCGATGAAGGCGGCGACGCCACCCATGTGTTGCATTTCGGCGATGACCTGCAAGGTCAATGTGGTCTTGCCGGAGGATTCCGGTCCATAGATTTCCACCACGCGGCCGCGCGGCAAGCCGCCCACGCCCAAGGCGATGTCGAGGCCGAGGGAGCCGGTCGAAACGACATCGATATCGCGCACCACGTCATGGTCGCCCAGCTTCATCACCGAGCCTTTACCGAATTGCTTTTCTATTTGCGATAGCGCCGCGGCGAGCGCCTTGCTCTTGTTGTCATCCATCGTGGGTCCTTAGGAGCGAATTTAGGAAAATACGAAACAGATAATTATCTCATAGCGCGCCCCGGCCATGCACTGTCGTTGTTGTGCCGGGATAAGGAACCAGTGAGCCGCCAGATAAAAAAAGCCCCGCTCACGGCGGGGCCTGCCACGGCTGATCGAAGGGTTACAGTAGCGCTTTAACTGCCTTCATTTAAGGTGAATCGCCACGGATCCAAATGCACGATTGCTAGGCTGTCCGGCTTTGTTGCTCCTCCTTGCTGGGGACGGCCGTGCCGCGTCCCCCGGGCCAAGACCGAGGGCAGGCTCGCGCGTAGCCAGCCAGCCAGCCCGGCAACCGCACACTCGAATGCGTTCAACTGCCGTGTCTAGGTTAAAAGGCGCCAGCCGATGACCGGTCAACCGGCAAAGTTTGGGATGGAACAGCTACGCAAACGGATTGACGATGCGCAGCCCAGCAAGCGTTTGGCCGTGTTGCATGTCTTCGCTAAGGAGAATCTCGCAGCCGGAAACGCGGGCCGCCTGAACGATCATGGCATCCCAAAACGACAGGCTATTCAAACGCTGCAGATCGATAGCAGCCAGAATCATTTCGACGCTGGGAATAACTATGTCAAACTTTGCGAACAACTCCATGCGGCGGCGCACCACCATTACGTCAAGATTGAGTTTGCCCACCGCGTTGACGATGTATTCCTGCAAGACTTGCGTCGAAATCACGCCCGCGTGCGCGAAACGCAAATCGACTAGCAGGTCGACCGCGATTCGGTTCTTGCGCGCGTCGAACCTATCGTCGCTGTAGAGCAGGATGTTGGTGTCGAGGAAACTACGCGCCACGTTAGCGATTCAGCCTTTCAGCGTAGATTTCGTCGCGGTCGAATTTCCAGCCATTCGAGTTACCTTGGCCGGACGTACGGCGCAATTCCTCGATTTCAGCGTCAAGCGTCGCGCGCCCGGCCAACTGCTCGAGATACTCACGCACCATTTGGTTCAGGCTCTTGCCCATCGCCTGCGCGGTCGCGCGAGCGCGCTCAGCGATTTTTTCGTCGACAGAAAGGGTGAGATTCATGAGTTGCTCCAAATTGGCACGGATACTGTGTGCACATAATATGTGTACACATCGGCTGTGTCAAATTAGTCAAATATCGGTGGTGCAACGAAGGGCGCCTCACGGCGCGATTGCATGGCTACTTGGACGACGAAGAAACGGACTTCGAGATCTGCGCGTTCGTTTCCTGTGCGTGTTTCAGCGCTTCCGCCGCTTCCGGCGGCATGTAGTTCTCATCGTGTTTGGCGAGTATTTCGTCGGCGTGGAAGATGCCATCATCGCCGAGCTTGCCTTGGGCAACCACGCCCTTGCCTTCTTTGAATAGATCGGGAAGGATGCCGTTATACACAACGGGAATCATTTTGGCGGTATCGGTCACTATGAAGTTCACGGTGAGGCCATCCGACTCGCGTTTGAGGCTACCTTTTTCAACCATGCCGCCGATGCGGAAGCTGCGGCCGACGGGAGCTTCCTTGGCCGCCACTTGGCTCGGCGAAAAGAAGAACACGAGGTTGCTGTTAAAGGCGTTGAGGACGAATACGGCGGCGAGGCCCAGCGCGGCGAGGCCGAGTAACAGGAAACTTAAGCGTTTGTGTCTGGTTTTCATGGTTTATTAAACTAACAATTTATCTTGTCATTCTGAGGGCAGAGCCCGAAGAATCCGCTGTTGAAAACATAAAGCCGACTCTTCGCAAAGTTTACCCTCGAGCGCAGCGAAGGGCTCAGGATGACATGTTGGGGTGGAATGACTGCATCATTGACCATCATTGACCGTCATTGCGCTCAATGGTTCGCCGCCGATTTCGCAATAGCACCAATTCGCCGATCATGACGATGGCGGTGACACCATAGGAACCCCACACGTATAAACCATATCCGCCCATCTCGAAAAACTTACCCCAGTCCATTGTGTTACTCCTTCGCTTCGCTCAGCCACAATGCTTGCTGTTCCCGTTCGCGCACGATGCAGCGCAAGCGCACCAATGAGACGGCGATGGCGTAGGCCCAAAACGCGAACGTCATGATCAGCATCGCCAGCAACAT
>JAYTGZ010000163.1:0-11975 GCA_043733025.1 Pseudomonadota bacterium
AGCAACAGTCCGTGTATCTTCAGCGTGCGGGGGTTGGCTTTCACCAAAATCGGCGCGAGCAACAGCACCAGCGCCGGAAACATCGGTAGGATATAAGCAGGCAGCTTGGAACTGGACAAACTAAAGAACACGAAAATGAACGCGGCCCAAATCAACAAAAAGCGATTGATCTGGAAGCGCGCCCCGGCAACTGACCAGCCACGACGCAGCGTGACGGGCAACCACGAGCTCCAGGGCAGGAAACCGAGAATCAGCAGATGGACGAAGTAATACCATTTCTCGTCCCGTTGATGCTCGGCCGTCAGAAAACGGGTGAAGTGTTCGTGGACTAAATAGAACTCCGCCCATTCCGGATTGCGGCTGGCCGCGAGCAAATGCCACGGTAGCGCCAACGCGAAAAAAATAGCCATCCCGGCGAGCCACTGCATACGCCGCCAAGGCGCCCAATCGCGGCACAGGATGCTGTATAACACCAGCACTGAGCCGGGGATGACGATACCGATCAAGCCCTTGCTGAGCGCCGCGCCCGCCATCGCCGCCCAGGTCATCCACATATAGCGGCGCGTTTCGAGGGCGCTCGCGCCATCGTGCTGCGCGAGCAGGAAACCGCATAACAGAAAAGTCAGAAAAAAACTCACGCCCATGTCGAGGGTCACCACATGACTCAACGCGACGATGAATAGCGTGCTGCCGGCAACGAGCGCCGTGTAGCCGGCGATTGTGGCGCCCCACAGGCGCCGGGCGGTATGCCACAGCATCAGCACCGTCAAGAATCCGCTAAGCCCCACCCACAGCCGGGCGCTGAATTCATGGACGCCGAATAGGCGAAACGTTATGGCCGTCGCCCAGTATTGCAGCGGCGGCTTCTCGAAATATTTGAGGCCGTTTAGCCGCGGCGTCACCCAATCGCCGGACACAGCCATTTCACGGGAAATTTCCGAGTAACGTCCCTCGTCGGGATCGACGAGATCGCGCGTGGCGAGCGTCCCGAACCAGACGATCGCGAGCAACAACCAGAGCAGCGGTCGAATCGCGGCCATCAGCCTGACTTCGGATTCAGGATCGTTCTCAAGTGCTGGTTAGCCACCGCGTCGAATGTGAGTGAGTGAATTCAAATTACTAAGGCAACAAGTGCCGCTAAATTTGCGGGGGAGGAGCGGCGCCGGTAGAATTATAAACTTTTCCCCATTTGCCGTGTGCCAGGAACCAATACCGGTCCTGCTCGCGGCCGATGCCTCGCCACGAGCCAGTAGCCATGAGGTTTCTGGCGTAGTCAGTTTTTGAAGAAAGCTTAATCAAAGAAATCCAACGATGGAAGAATTTTCCCGTATCAAGCGCCTGCCTCCCTACGTGTTCAATATCACGGGAGAATTGAAAGCCGCCGCGCGCCGCCGCGGCGAAGACATCATCGACATGAGCATGGGCAATCCCGATCAACCCACGCCGCCGCACATCGTCGCCAAATTGATCGAGGCGGCGCAGCGCGAAAATACCCACGGCTACTCGCTCTCCAAGGGAATTCCCCGGCTGCGCAAAGCGATTTGCAATTGGTACAAGGCTCGCTTCGATGTGGATTTCGATCCGGAGAAGGAAGCCATCGTCACCATCGGCTCCAAAGAAGGTCTTGCGCATTTGATGTTGGCGACGCTTGATTCCGACGACGTGGTGCTCGTACCCAACCCCAGCTATCCGATCCACATCTACGGCCCAGTGATTGCCGGCGCGAACATCGTCACCGTCCCCATGGCGCCGGGCGTGGATTTCTTCGAGGAATTGGAAAAGGCGCTGAAGAGCTCCTACCCGAAGCCGAAAATGCTCATCATCAATTTCCCGAGCAATCCGACGGCGCAGTGTGTGAATCTTAATTTCTTCGAGCGCGTCGTCGCCATCGCCAAGGAATACAACATCTATGTCGTGCATGATTTAGCCTATGCCGACATCGTGTTCGACGACTACAAAGCGCCGTCCATCATGCAAGTGCCCGGTGCGAAAGAGGTAGCGGTGGAATTTTTCACCCTGTCGAAAAGTTACAGCATGGCGGGTTGGCGCGTCGGCTTCATGGTCGGCCATCCCAAGCTGGTCGACGCCTTGGCGCGCATGAAAAGCTATCACGACTACGGCACCTTCACACCGATCCAAGTGGCGTCCATCCTGGCGCTGGAAGGCCCGCAGGACTGCGTCGAAGAGATACGACTCACCTATCAAAGCCGCCGCGACGTGTTGGTGAAAGGTCTGCACAGTCTCGGCTGGATGGTGGAGAACCCCAAGGCCAGCATGTACGTGTGGGCACGGATTCCCGAACAATTCCGCAACCAAGGCTCGCTGGAATTCGCGAAGAAAATATTGGCCGTTGCGAAAGTTGCCGTCTCGCCCGGAATTGGCTTTGGTGAATTGGGCGACGACCACGTCAGATTTGCACTCATCGAGAACGAGAACAGAATCAAACAAGCCGTGCGTGGCGTACGTGACCTATTCAGAAAGGAAGGCCTGCCATGAAGCCCATGCAAGTAGGTCTGCTCGGCATCGGCACCGTTGGCGGCGGCACGTTCAGAGTCTTGCGCCGCAACCGCGAAGAAATCACCCGCCGCGCCGGCCGCGAGATACGCATCACCATGGTGGCGGACAAGGCCACCGATCGCGCCCGCGAACTGGCCGGCAACCAAGCCGAGGTGGTTGATGACGCGATGAAAGTCATCTCCAACCCGAACATCGACATCGTGGTCGAGTTGATCGGCGGTTATTCACCGGCGAAGGAATTCGTGCTCAAGGCCATCGCTAACGGCAAGCATGTCGTCACCGCCAACAAAGCCTTGCTCGCCACCCATGGCAATGAAATCTTCGCCGCCGCACAGAAGGCCGGCGTGATGGTTGCGTTCGAAGCGGCGGTGGCGGGTGGCGTGCCCATCATCAAGGCGTTGCGCGAAGGCCTGACGGCGAACCGCATCGAGTGGATCGCCGGCATCATCAACGGCACCAGCAATTTCATCCTGTCGGAAATGCGCTCGAGGGGCAAAAACTTCGACGAAGTGTTGCAGGAAGCGCAACAACTCGGCTACGCCGAAGCGGACCCGACCTTTGACATCGAAGGCATCGACGCCGCCCACAAGTTAACTATCATGTCGGCGCTTGCATTCGGTGTGCCGATGCAGTTCGACAAGGCCTACACGGAAGGCATTTCCAACCTCACCAAGCAGGACATCACGTACGCCGAGCAACTCGGCTATCGCATCAAGCTGCTGGCGCTCACGCGGCGTACGGTCAATGGCATCGAGTTGCGCGTGCATCCGACCCTGATCCCCGCCAGGCGACTCATTGCCAACGTCGAAGGCGTGATGAATGCGATCTTGGTCAAGGGCGACGCCGTCGGCTCGACCATGTATTACGGCGCCGGCGCCGGTGCGGAGCCGACGGCCTCCGCCGTGGTCGCCGATCTTGTCGACGTCACGCGCATGCACACGGCCGATCCGGAGCATCGCGTGCCCCATCTCGCCTTCCAACCGGACGCTATATCGGACATACCCATCCTGTCGATGGAGGAGGTGGAGACCTCTTACTACCTGCGCCTACGCGTGTTCGACCGCCCCGGCGTGTTGGCGGATGTCACGCGCATCCTCGCCGACAACCACATTTCCATCGGCGCCATGATCCAAAAAGAGCCGTCGGAAGGCGAGGAGCAAGTGGACATCATCATGCTCACTCACTTGTGTCGAGAAAAGAACATCAACGCCGCGATGAAGAAAATCGAAGCGCTCGATAGCGTCGATGGAAAAATTACCCGCATCCGTCTCGAAGAACTAGGCTAACCGTGAAATATATCAGCACCCGCGGCGGCATGGCGCCGCAAAGCTTCTCGCAGATTCTGCTCGGCGGCCTCGCAGCCGATGGCGGATTGGCAATACCGGAACGGATCCCGGCGGTGAATGCCTCGGAACTCAAGTACTGGCGCGCCCTCGACTATGGCGAGCTGGCGTTTGAAATCATCAGCAAATTTGTCGACGATATCCCCGCGGCGGATCTGAAGGCGCTGATCGACACGAGCTACACCCGGGCTGCATTCGGCAGCGATCAGATCACGCCGCTGACGACGCTGGAAACGGGCATGCATATTCTGGAATGTTCCAACGGCCCGACCTTGGCCTTCAAGGACATCGCCATGCAGTTGCTCGGCAATCTGTTCGAGTATGCGCTCGCCAAAGCGGGCGAAGAGTTGAACATACTCGGCGCCACGTCGGGCGACACCGGCTCCAGTGCGGAATATGCGATGCGCGGCAAGCGCGGCGTGCGCGTCTTCATGCTCTCGCCGCATCAGCGCATGAGCGCATTCCAAACGGCGCAGATGTTCTCGTTGCAAGACGAGAACATCTTCAATATCGCCGTGCGTGGCGTGTTCGACGATTGCCAGGACATCGTCAAAGCCGTGAGCAACGATGCGGCGTTCAAGGCGAAGCAAAAAATTGGCACGGTCAATTCCATCAACTGGGCGCGTGTGTGCGCGCAAACGGTTTACTACTTCAAAGCCTACTTCGCCGCCACCCATAGCAACGACGAAAAGATCGATGTCGCCGTACCCTCCGGCAACTTCGGTAACATCTACGCCGGGTACCTAGCGCGGCGCATGGGTTTGCCGATTCGCCACTTGATATTGGCGACCAATGAAAATAATGTACTCGACGAATTCTTCAAGACCGGCGTGTATCGCGTGCGCGCGTACGGCCAAGTGGCGCAGACCTCCAGCCCATCGATGGACATCTCCAAAGCCTCGAATTTCGAGCGCTTTATTTTCGAGCTGGTCGGTCGCGATGCGGAAATCGTCAACACCCTGTGGAATCAAGTTGATCGCGAGGGGTTGTTCGATCTGCGCGGTACGCCCCATTTCGATGGCATCGCCAAAGCAGGATTTCTCTCGGGTTCCAGCACCCATCAGGATCGCCTCGACACCATACGCGAAATCTATCGCCGCCACGGCGTGATCGTCGACACCCACACCGCCGACGGCATTAAAGTCGGCTTGAGCCATCGCGAAATCGGCGTTCCGCTGGTCTGCTTGGAAACGGCGCTACCTGCGAAATTCGCCGAGACCATCGTCGAGGCGCTCGGTTTCGAACCGCCCCGTCCCGCCGGCTTCGGCGAACTGGAAAAGCTGCCGCAACGGTTCGAGGTCATGGACGTGAACGTCGCTGCGGTGAAGGCCTACATCGCTAAACATACGGGGCTGTAACCACCATGCAAATCGTAAAAGTTACGGCTACCGGCGGTCAAATTATCGAAGCGGAATGGCTGGCGCGCGCGGAAACCGTGCACCGGCAACTGCGGCCGCAATTACCGCCGGACTATAGCAAACGCATGGCGGAAATATTCGCTACCGGCGTCGAAATGTGGATCGCCGCGGACAGCACGACGGTGCTGGGCCTCGCCGTGTTTCGCATCTCCGAGAACACCCACGCCGGCCGTAAGCTTTATGTCGACGACCTCGTCAGCGACGAAACACAACGCTCGAAAGGCGTCGGAAAATGTTTGCTCGACGCCCTCACGGAAGAAGCGCGGCGCCGCGGTTGCCAAACCATCGATCTCGATTCCGGCACGCAACGCACCGACGCCCATCGCTTTTATTTTCGCGAGCGTATGGTGGTGCGCGTTTTTGGATTTACCAAAGCGCTTTAGCCTACCTCGCCAGGAACCAGATGGATACTGGTTCGTGGCAATGCATGGTGCGACAACCACGCTGCGATTGCGCGCTGGCTTAATCAAAAGGATGCGCTTATTTATGTCATCCTGAACCCTTCGCAACGCTCGAGGGTAAACTCTGCGAAGGATCTGCTTTTCCCGACGTATCAAAGGCCCCAAAAGCAGATTCTTCGTCGCAGAGTTTACCCTCGAGTGCAACGAAGGGCTCCTCAGAATGACAAGTTTTGACAAAAGGAACTCCGTAATGACGCTACAACAACTACTGGGCATCGACCTCCCTATCATCCAAGCTCCCATGGCCGGTGCGCAAGCGAATGCCATGGCGATCGCCGTATCGAATGCGGGCGGGCTCGGTTCCCTGCCCTGCGCGATGCTCAACCCCGAGGGGCTGCGCAATGAATTACGCACGATCGCCAGCCAAACAACCAAACCCATTAACGTCAATTTCTTTTGCCACACGCCGCCGGTTATCGATGCCGCGCGCGAAGCGGCTTGGCGAGAACAGCTTGCGCCGTTCTATGCGGAATTCGGCATCGACGCGGCGACGATTCCATCCGGCCCCGGACGCGCCGCCTTCAACGATGAGATGGCCGACGTGCTCGATGAATTCGAACCGAAAGTCGTGAGTTTTCATTTCGGCTTGCCGCCCGATCACTTGCTCAACCGAGTAAAGCGAATGGGTGCGAAGATTTTTTCCTCGGCAACGACGGTCGAAGAGGCGTTGTGGCTGGAAGCCAAAGGCGTCGACGCCGTGATCGCCCAAGGTTTGGAAGCCGGTGGCCATCGCGGCATTTTTCTTTCCGACGATCTCACGACGCAAGTCGGCGCCATGGCATTACTGCCGCAAATCGCGCGCTCGGTAAAAATTCCCGTGATCGCCGCCGGTGGCATCGCCGATCCCGCCGGCGTGAAAGCCGCGATGTCCTTAGGCACCGCGGGCGTACAAATCGGCACCGCGTATTTGCTTTGCCCGGAGGCGACCATCAGCGCGATCCATCGCACAGCCCTGAAAAGCGCAGGCTCACGCCACACTGCCCTCACCAATATTTTCACCGGCCGCCCCGCTCGGGGCATTGTCAACCGCGTGATGAAATCCTTAGGCCCTATCAACGTTGCCGCGCCAGAATTTCCCCTCGCCACATCGGCAATCACGCCACTGCGCGCGAAAGCGGAAGCGCAAGGCTGCGGCGATTTCTCGCCACTGTGGTCTGGTCAAAATGCGACCGGGTGCAAGGAAATCGGAGCGGGAGAATTGACGCGCGAATTGGCGGGTTTAGTTATTTCTTGACGCACCTTGCCACGAGCCGCATGGCCCTAGGCCAGCCCCTGGATACTGGCTCCTGGCGATGCACCCTACAGGGTCATTCCCGCGAAAGCGGGAATCCATTTGGCACTTAAAGTCACCATAGATTCCCGCTTTCGCGGGAATGACAAGTCTTAGTGGTGGTTGATTCTAAATGCTGCCATCAACCTAAACTTTCGTCGAAAAATTCTCCGTCTGCACTTCAAACAAGCGCCGATACCGCCCATCGGGCCGCGCAATGAGTTCGGCGTGAGTGCCCTGCTCGACAATGCGGCCGTGATCGAACACGAGGATACGGTCGAGCCGTTGCACCGTTGACAAGCGATGGGCGATTACGAGTGTCGTGCGTCCTTCAGTGAGCCGATCGAGCGCGTCGCGTATCAATGCTTCAGACACGGAATCGAGGCTCGATGTAGCTTCATCGAGAATCAAGATCGGCGTGCCGGCCAGGATCGCGCGGGCGATGGCAACACGCTGGCGCTCGCCGCCGGAGAGTTTGATGCCGCGCTCGCCGACCAAGGTTTCGTAGCGTAACGGCAAGCGGTCGATAAATTCGCGGGCGTGGGCGAGTTCCGCCGATTTTTCGATCTGTGCGTAGTCCGCGCCGGGACGGCCGTAGGAAATATTCTCGGCCAGGGAGCGGTGAAACAGCACCGCCTCCTGGGGCACCAGCCCGATCGCTTGGCGCAAGCTTTGTTGGGAAACGTGGGCGATATCCTGGCCGTCGATGAGTATGCGTCCGCCATCGAGATTGTAGAGCCGCTGAATGAGTTTGACGAAGGTGCTCTTGCCGCTGCCGGAATGGCCTACCAGGCCGACGCGCTCGCCCGGGCGAATAGCGATCGATAACTCGGTGTATAAAGCCTCTGCTTGTCCCGCGTAGCGAAACGTGACGTTGTCGAACTCGATGCCGCCGCGCGGGACCTTTAGTGCCGTCGCGCCGGTGCGATCGCGCACCTCCGATTGCGTCGCGCGGAACGTGACCACATCTTCCATCTCATTCACGGATTTTTGCAGGTTGCGAACATGTTGGCCGACATCGCGCAGATAACCGTTGATCAGGAATTGGCTCGAGACGAGGTAAGCGATATCGCCCGCCGAGGCGCGGCCGTTGAACCACAGCCATAGACCGCAGCCGAGCAGCGCGCCCTGCAATAACCAGAGTATGGTCGACTGGATTAGGCCCGTGTCGACGCTGCGGTTCCACGCCAGCAGCGACCGGCTACGCCAGGTATCGGCGATGTCGCCGAACGTCCCCTGTTCTCGCGCCTCCGCGCCGAATGCTTTAACTACCGCGTTAGCGCCGATCGTATCCGCAAGATAACCGCCGATGCGCGAATCGGATTCTTGCGCAACGCGTGCGGCGGGCGCGACCCAGCCCACCGATAACCACACGCTGACGCAGATGAAAATGGCGATGCCGATACCGACGACCAGACCTAACACCGGCCAACGCAACGCGAACAGCACCGTGACGCCGAACGCCACGACCAGCGCCGGTATCAAACCGAACATCAAGGTATCGCCGAAGGAATCGAACGCCCACATGCCGCGCGTGATCTTGCGCACCGTGGCGCCGGCGAAGGCATTCGCGTGCCAATCGGCGGAGAAACGTTGCACTGCGGCAAAGCCGTCGTACACGATCTGGCGTAATGCATGACTCGCGAGCCGGTTCCACAGCCGCAAGTGCACGTAGCGGATTAACGGCACCAATGCCGCCAGCAGCAATAACAGGGTGAGCGCGCGAATTGCCGGTTGCGTTCCTTCAGCGGGCGTTTTGGCGGCAGCCTCCACCAACTGACCGGCGGCAATCGGCACGGTGACGTCGACGAGCGTCGAACCGATGCGGGTGGCAAACACCGCCGCGAGCGCCCACGGCCAATGTCGCCAATAGTCCCATGCGAATCGAAACGCGGATGAGTAAACAGACCACAACATGTTTTGATGGCGTCGGTCGGAGCGGATTGTTTCGACTGATATGCAACTATCTGATCGGCAAAATGGGAGTGAGTTCCCCCTCACCTGCCCCTCTCCCCGTCCCCCTCATACCCCAAAGCGGGAAGGGGACGGGGCGAGGGAATATCCTAATCGACCGTCGCGACTATTTCTTCGGCACTGCGTCCTTGGGCGCAGGTTTTTCCGGCGCTACCTCATCGTCAAAAACAAAGTCCTCGTCGTCTCCCTCTTTCTTCGGCGGATTACCGTCGTAGATCAAGACTTCGCGCCGCTGCAAATAGGCATCGCGCAAAAACGAATAGCGATCGACGGCGCCCGCTTCTTCGAGCACTTGCTCCGTATCCAGCAACCTGGCGCGGATATTCACGGCTTCCACCGCACTCAGTCCGACCCTGGCGCCGGTATTTTTAACGATGTAGGTTGAGGGCGTAAGGAAAGTATCCACGACGCGCCCACTCGCGTCCCGCGTCGTACTCGGCCCTAGCAGCGGCAACACCCAGTAAGGTCCCGGGCCCATGCCCCACACGCCGAGGGTCTGGCCGAAATCCTCATTGCGCTTGGGGTTGCCTGCAGCGCCCGCGACATCAATCAAACCGCCGATGCCAAACGTCGTGTTAATAATGACTCTTCCGGCATCAGCGACGGCTCGCTCACCTTTGCCCTGGAACAAATCGTTGAAGAACACGCCGACATCATAAATGTTACTAAAAAAATTCGTCACACCGATCCGCACGAACTTCGGCGTGACGAATCGATAGGCTTGCGCCGCGGGTTTCAGCACGGCCTTATCCACCGTGTCGTTGAATTTGTATACCGAGCGATTCATGGATTCCCAGGGATCGCGCGGATCTTTCTCACCCGGCATCGTGGCGCATCCGGAAAACAACGCTGTCAAAAGTAGCGCAGAAAAGATAGGCAGCACATTATTATTAAATAGAATCATGAACGTCCTTAACCTTGTTTCGAGAAACATTCGGCAGCCGTCTAATTTCGATCCATGCTAAAGCGCATCGACAAATCGATCGCCTTGATATCCTTCGTCAGCGCGCCGATGGAAATGCGGTCGACGCCGGTCTCGGCGATCGCTCGCACTGTGACTAAGTTTACACCACCGGACGCTTCCAATTTTGCGCGACCGCTATTCATTTGCACCGCCTCGCGCATACGCTCGAGATCGAAATTATCGAGCAGGATCAGCTTTGCGCCGGCATCGAGCGCATCGCGCAATTGATCCAAAGTCTCGACCTCGATCTGGATCGGCACAGCCGCCGGTGTGTTTTCTTGCGCGCAGCGCAAGGCGTGCGTCACACCACCCGATGCCATGATGTGATTCTCCTTGATGAGCACGCCGTCGTAAAGGCCAATGCGATGATTGACGCCGCCACCGACTTTCACTGCGTATTTTTGCGCAAGGCGCAATCCCGGCAAAGTCTTGCGCGTATCGACGATGGCGGCGTTGGCGCCTTTGATCGCGTCAACATAGCGCCGAGTGACAGTCGCGGTTGCGGATAAGGTCTGCAGAAAGTTAAGCGCGGTACGCTCGCCCGTCAACAAAGCGCGTGCCGGCCCGTCGACGGAGAACAAGGTCTGGCCTGCCTCAGCGGGCATGCCTTCCTGCAAGCGCCAATCCACGCGTACTTTCGCGTCGATGTGCCGGAACACCGCATCCACCCAAGGCTGCCCGCACAGCACCATCGTCTCGCGGGTGATCACAGTGGCGCGGCCTTGCCGCTCCGCGGAAATTAGCGCCGCGGTCAAATCACCGCTGCCGATGTCCTCACTGAGCGCCATTTGCACTTGCGTGTTTATTGCTTCTTCCAGGTTCAATGCCGGTCTCGCAACAATTTTCAACCTCTAAGCTAACCGAAAACCGCTTGAATTTCCAGAAATTGTTCCCCACTTAAAGTTGGAATTTAAAGTTGGAAAGAAATTTCTGGGGGACTAACACATGCGTTTCGACAAAATGACGACCAAATTTCAGCAGGCTTTCGCTGACGCCCAGAGCATGGCCTTGGGCGGCGATCACGCTTATATCGAGCCGCAGCATGTACTGCTCGCCCTCATCAACCAGTCGGACGGCAGCACGTCCTCCTTACTCTCCCGCGCCGGTGTGGCGGTGCCCGCCCTTAAGACTTCGCTCAATCAAGCCATCGAACGCTTGGCGAAAGTTGAAGGCAGCGGCGGCGAAGTGAATGTTTCGCGCGAACTCAATAACCTGCTCAACGTCACGGACAAGGAAGCCCAAAAACGCGGTGATCAGTTCATCGCCTCGGAAATGTTTTTGCTGGCCCTCGCGCAAGACAAAGGGGACGCGGGTCGTTTGCTAAAGCAACACGGTTTGACCAAGGAGCACTTGGAACAGGCCGTCGCCGCCGTGCGCGGCAGCGACAACGTCAACAGTCAAGAAGCGGAAGGCTCACGCGAAGCGTTGAAAAAATACACCATCGACGTGACGGAGCGCGCGCGGCAGGGAAAGCTCGATCCCGTCATCGGCCGCGACGACGAAATTCGCCGCGCCATGCAGATTTTGCAACGACGCACGAAAAATAATCCAGTGCTGATCGGCGAGCCGGGTGTGGGTAAAACTGCCATCGTCGAAGGCTTGGCACAACGCATCGTCAACGACGAAGTGCCGGAAACGCTGAAGGGCAAGCGCGTGTTGTCGTTGGACATGGCGCAATTGCTGGCCGGCACGAAATATCGCGGCGAGTTCGAAGAACGACTTAAAGCCGTGCTGAAAGAAATCGCGCAAGACGAAGGCAAGACCATCATTTTCATCGACGAGATCCACACCATGGTCGGCGCGGGCAAAGCCGAAGGCGCCATCGACGCCGGTAACATGTTGAAACCGGCGCTGGCACGCGGCGAACTGCATTGCATCGGCGCGACCACCTTGGACGAATATCGCAAGTACGTCGAAAAAGACGCGGCACTCGAGCGGCGCTTCCAGAAAGTCTTGGTCGACGAGCCGAGCGTGGAAGCCACCATCGCCATCCTGCGCGGTTTGCAGGAAAAATATGAATTGCATCAC
>JAYTGZ010000164.1:0-2160 GCA_043733025.1 Pseudomonadota bacterium
TCCAGCCAATGGTCGAGTCCATCGCCATAGACTTCCACTACTTGCGGCTCGATGTGCTGGGCGATTAATTCCCGCGGCGAACCTTGGGTGATCACTTTACCGTGGTCCATGATGATGACGCGATCGCACAGGCGTTCGGCCTCGTCCATGAAATGGGTGGTAAGAAAAATCGTTTTGCCTTCGGCGAGGAGGCGCTTCAACCGATCCCAAATCAAATGGCGTGCTTGCGGATCGAGGCCCGTGGTCGGCTCATCCATGACGATCAAATCGGGATCATTGATGAGCGCGCGCACTAGGGTCAGGCGCCGCTTCATGCCGCCCGATAGCGTATGGATCTTGCTATCGCCGCGCTGCGTGAGCCCGGCGAACTCGAGCAAGCCGGGAATGCGTTTGCGCGTTTCGCTATCGGCCATGCCGAAATACCGTCCATAGACGAGCAGATTCTCGGCCGCCGTGAAATCGGGATCTAGGTTATCCAATTGCGGCACCACGCCGACCCGGCGGCGCGCCTCCCGCGCCGTTTCCGGCACGGGCGAATCGACCAGGGTGATGCTGCCCGAATCAGGATCGGTCAAGCCTAGGCACAAGCGCAGCGTGGTCGTTTTCCCCGCACCATTTGGCCCGAGCAGGCCGAAGCACTCGCCGCGATTTAACTCGAAACTGACACCGGCGACAACTTCGCGGTCACCATAGGATTTACGCAGGTTCGCAACGGCTAAAACCGGCATGCTTGCGAGACAAGCTGCTTAATGAGATGCAAACGCCGATGAAAAAAATGATCAGCGCCGGGGATGACAACGATGGGCAGATGTTGTGGCCGCGCCCAATCCATGATGTCTTTGAGCGGAACCGTCTCGTCGAGTTCACCGTGGATGACCAGCGTATCGGGCTTCACTTCGGCGACATCGAAGCGCCCGGCGGCGGGCGCGATTAAGATAAGCTTGTAAATGTCCAGTTTCGTAGCGACCCGAGTTTGTACGAAACCGCCGAAGGAAAACCCCGCGAGAAAAATCGGCAGTTCACCAAATTCGCGTTTCGCATAGTCTGCCAAAAACAACATATCGTTCGTCTCGCCACTGCCTTCGTCGTACTCGCCCTGGCTCTGGCCGATACCGCGAAAATTCATTCGTAGCGCCACGCAATCCAACTCGGCAAATGTACTCGCAAGGGTCTGCACGACTTTATTGTCCAGCGTGCCGCCATGGAGCGGATGGGGATGGGCGATCAGCGCAATGCCGCGCGGCGCGGCGCGCGGCCGATTGATAACTACTTCGAGTTTTCCCGCCGGGCCGAGGAGCAAAACCGTTTCGCGTTTATCGAAATTCAACATTAGAAAAGCTCCGAATAAGTTCGAGTTCTAAGTGAGACAAGGCGCGCACGAAAAATATCGACGCCGCATATAATGGATATGTAAGGAGGTATTTTTTTGAGCCAAACAACACTACGACGAAATCGGACTTATTCAGAGCTTCCCTAGATTCTGAGCCGTTCGACCACGCGGCCATTTACCAGATGTTCATCGATGATCTCGTCGACATCTTTCTTGCCGGCGTAGGTATACCAGACTTCTTCGGGATAAACGACCATCACCGGGCCTTCCGCACAGCGATCCAGGCAACCCGCTTGGTTGATACGCACTTGGCCTTGGCCCGACAGTTTCAGCGCTTTGATACGATCTTTCGCGTAGCCGCGCATGTCGCTGGAGCCGTGGTCGTTGCAACAGGCTTCGCCGTTGGTGCGCTGGTTGCAGCAGAAAAAAACGTGATGTTTGTAGTAGCCCGGCATGCTGGTTTGATCCGAGAGTTCACGGGCGCGATTATAACTCAGTGGTCTCATGTGACCGTTGCCGCCACCAATACCAGAACAGAAATATCAACGCTACCAGCGGCCAGATCTCGTGGAGATAAAGCGTGAGTCCGGTGAAATGCAGCAATTGGCCGTAGGGCCAATCGAACAACCGCAGCACCTCGCGCAACGAGGTATAGCTACCGGCCATTTTCGACAGCATGCCGCCGGCTAATATCAGCACGGCAGCGAGATAGATGCGCAGATTGAGTCGCACGAACGACAACGGCAACAGTACTATAAAACCGATCGCGAGCCCGGTGAGCGTCTCGTTGCTATGCCACTGGGCGGCGACCTGGGGCCGTAGCAGCGCGT
>JAYTGZ010000165.1:0-4745 GCA_043733025.1 Pseudomonadota bacterium
TATGGCCGCCCGGCGCGCATCCGCCTCGCGGTATTGATCGATCGAGAAAGCCGCGAATTGCCAATTGCCGCGCAGTTCGTCGGCGCCACCATGACGGCGCCAGACGATGAAATGCTGGTGTTGGAGCGCAGCGACGCTGGCACGCTGTCTTTCCAGCAACGAATCAAGGAGCCACGCTGATGCAGCGGAACGTGCAGCTCGATGACGAAGGTAATCTGCAACATCTGCTGACCATGGAAGGCATTCCCCGCGCGCTCCTGTTAAAGATACTCGACACTTCCGATTCCTTCGTCGGCGTCACCGAACGCGAGGTCAAGAAGGTGCCGCTATTGCGCGGCAAATCCGTCTTCAATATTTTCTTTGAGCCCTCGACGCGCACGCGCACCACGTTCGAGATCGCGGCGAAACGCCTGTCCGCCGACGTCATCAATCTCAACGTTGGGGTCTCGAGCACCAACAAAGGCGAGACGCTATTGGACACTGTTGCGAATCTGTCCGCCATGCACGCCGACATGTTCATCGTGCGCCATGCCAGCAGCGGCGCGCCACACCTCATCGCGCGCCACGTGGCGCCAGGCATCCACGTCATCAACGCGGGCGATGGCCGTCACGCGCACCCGACCCAAGCGTTGCTCGACATGTACACCATTCGCCACTACAAAAAACAATTCACTGACCTGCGCGTCGCCGTGGTCGGCGATCTGCTGCATTCGCGCGTCGCGCGCTCGCAGATACATGCGCTGACGACGTTGGGTGTCCCCGAGGTGCGCGTGGTCGCACCGAAGACGCTCATCCCGCGCGATGTCGAAACTCTCGGCGTTCACGTCTATCACGACATGGCGCGCGGCATCAAAGATTGCGATGTGGTCATGATGCTGCGCCTGCAAACCGAACGCATGAATGGCGCGCTGCTGCCGAGCGCCGGTGAATACTTCAAGTCCTACGGCCTTACGCCGGAAAAACTCGCGCTCGCCAAACCCGACGCCATCGTCATGCACCCCGGCCCGCTGAACCGCGGCGTGGAAATCGATTCAGCCGTGGCGGACGGCAAGCAATCGGTGATCCTGCCGCAAGTGACCTTTGGCATCGCCGTGCGCATGGCGGTGATGAGTATGCTGGCAGGGAGCGGGTGAGTGATGGCGCCAAAATTTTTCGCCGGGTCATTGCGAGCAACGCCAAGCAATCTAGTCGTTCGTTGAGCGCGAAAACCACGCGATCGCCACGTCGCCCGCCGGGCTCCTCGCGATATCAGCGGTTAATTTTTGGCGCCGTTAAAAGACATGGCCGCAACTGCAATCCCACAGCGGCTTTCCAAGCCATATGGCCTGGAAGCCAAGCTGGACGCTAACCTCCAAGCATGCCATAAAAGAATGCCTGAAGCTCTACAGATACTCGACCAAACCTTCGGTTACCCGGCCTTTCGCGGCGCGCAGGAGGACATCATCGGCCAGGTCGCGAGCGGCGGCGACGCGCTGGTGTTGATGCCCACGGGTGGCGGAAAATCCTTGTGCTACCAGATCCCCGCGCTGCTGCGCGAGGGTGTCGGCATCGTCATCTCGCCGCTCATCGCGTTGATGCAAAACCAAGTGGATCAGTTGAAGCAGCTCGGCGTGCGCGCGGATTTTCTCAATTCGACACAGTTGATCGACGAAGCCGAGCGTGTGCAACGGGATGCGCTCGCGGGCAAGATCGATCTCCTCTACGTCGCGCCGGAGCGGTTGCTGACGCCGAGCTTTCTGCAATTGATGGAGCGGATGACGATCGCGCTGTTCGCCATTGACGAGGCCCATTGCGTCTCCCAATGGGGTCACGATTTCCGTCCCGAGTATTTGCGGCTTTCGATTTTGCACGAGCGCTTTCCCACCGTGCCGCGCATCGCCCTCACCGCCACCGCCGACGAATTGACGCGCGAAGAAATGATCAAGCGCCTCAAGCTCGAGCACGCGCGAGTGTTCATCTCCAGTTTCGACCGGCCCAACATTCGCTACACGGTGGTCGAAAAGCAGGACGCGCGGCAGCAGTTGTTGCGTTTCCTGCGCGAGGAACATCCCGGCGACGCAGGTATCGTCTATTGCTTATCGCGCAAAAAAGTCGACGAGACCGCCCATTGGCTCAAGGGCCAGGGCGTCGCCGCGTTGCCCTATCACGCTGGCATGGAGACGGAATCGCGGCGGCGCAACCAAGATAAATTTCTGCGCGATGACGGCATCGTCATGGTCGCGACCATCGCCTTCGGCATGGGCATCGACAAGCCCGACGTACGCTTCGTTGCCCATTTGGATTTGCCGAAAAGTGTCGAAGGCTATTATCAAGAGACCGGCCGCGCCGGGCGCGACGGCCAGGCCGCCAACGCTTGGATGACTTATGGTCTGAGCGACGTGGTGCAGTTGAGCCGCATGATCGAACAATCGGACGCCGATGACTCCCACAAGCGCGTCGAGCGCCACAAGCTCGACGCCATGCTCGGCTATTGCGAGACCGTGACGTGCCGGCGGCAAATGCTGCTGGAATATTTCGCCGAGGCGGGCGCTGCGTGCGGTAACTGCGACACTTGCCTCGCGCCGCCGCAAACCTGGGACGGCAGCCTCGCCGCGCAGCAAGCCCTGTCCACGGTGTACCGCACCGGCCAACGCTTCGGCGCCGGCCATTTGATCGATGTGTTGCGCGGCAAGGCGACGGAACGCGTGAAAAGCTTTGGTCACGACCGCCTGAAAACCTTCGATCTCGGCAAGGATTTGGACGATAAACGCTGGCGTTCGGTGTTCCGCCAACTGGTGGCGACGGGCTTGCTGCGGGTAGATGTCACGGGCTACGGTGCGTTAATGCTAACCCAAACCGCACGGCCGGTGCTGCGCGGCGAGCAAGCGGTGCACTTTCGCCGCGAGGTGGAAGTCGAGAAAAAGAAAACAGCCCAGACCCGCAACGCGGTTCCGCTCGATATGCCCGAGGATCGACGCGAATTGTTGGCGGCCTTGCGCACGCTGCGCCGCAAGTTGGCCGAGGAGCACGGCGTGCCCTCCTTCGTGATCTTCCACGATTCGACGTTGCTGCAGTTGGTCATGCAACGGCCGCGGAACCGCGCGCAGTTGGCGAAAATTAGCGGCATCGGGACGCAAAAGCTAGAACGCTACGGCGCGGCGCTGTTGGACGTGTTGCGGACACATGCCGCATGATATTTATTATCGCTGTCATTCTGACGAAGAATCTGCTTTCCGTTGCTTCCGCGGCGGGACAAGCAGATCCTTCGCGGAGTTTACCCGCGAGCCCTTCGCTGCGCTCGAGGGTAAACTCTGCGAAGGGATCAGGATGACATTTTGTTTGTGATCACTAACGCATAAGCCCATTCGCGACGAGCGACACCTACCGTATGAAAATCCAGATCAAAAACGGCCGCCTGGTCGACCCTAAAAATCGTATCGACTCGATACAAGATGTTTTCATCGCGGCGGGAAAAATTGTCGCTATCGGCGCGATGCCCGACGGCTTCCACGCCAACCGCGTGATCGATGCGAGTAACAAGATCGTCTGCCCCGGCTTGATCGATCTGTCGGCGCGGCTGCGCGAGCCGGGCTTCGAATACAAAGCGACGCTGGAATCGGAAATGGCCGCGGCGGTGGCGGGCGGCGTGACGAGTTTAGTCTGCCCGCCGGACACGGACCCGCCGCTCGACGAGCCGGGCTTGGTGGAGATGCTGAAATATCGCGCGAAGAGCTTGAACCAATCCCACGTCTATCCCCTCGGCGCGTTGACAATGGGCTTGCAGGGCGAGCGCTTAACGGAGATGGCGGAACTATCGGACGCCGGCTGCATCGGTTTTTCCCACGCCGATCATCCGCTGATCGACACGTTGGTGTTGTCGCGAGCGCTCAACTATGCGGCCAACTTTGGCTACACCGTGTGGCTGCGCCCGCAGGATGCTTTCTTGAGCAAAGGCGGCATCGCCCACGATGGCATGGTGGCGACGCGGTTAGGATTGCCAGGGATTCCGGTAGAGGCCGAAACCATCGCGCTCGCCACCATCATCGAACTCGCGCGCACGTCCGGCGCGCGCGTGCATTTGTGTCGCCTATCGTCGGCGGGAGGCGTCGAGCAGGTGCGCCAAGCGAAAGCCAGTGGCCTTGCGATCACCTGCGATGTCGGCATCCACCATTTGCACTTAAGCGAAATCGACATCGGCTACTTCGACGCTAACTGCAACCTCATGCCGCCGCTACGCAGCAGCCGCGATCGCGATGCGCTGCGCGCCGCCGCGATCGACGGCGCCATCGACGCCATCTGCTCCGACCATGCGCCCGTCGACGACGATGCAAAACAATTGCCGTTCGCCGAATCCGAAGCCGGCGCCACAGGATTGGAATTACTGCTGCCGCTCACGCTCAAGTGGGCAATGGCTGAAAAGCTAGACCTAGCGCGGACACTGGCAAAGATCACCTCGGAACCCGCACGGATACTACGCCTCGAGGCAGGGCATCTCGCCGTCGGCCAGCGCGCCGACGTGTGCATCTTCGACGCGAACGAATCGTGGACTGTAGATCGCACCACGCTAAAAAGCCAAGGAAAGAACACACCATTTATCGGCATGGACATGATCGGGAAGGTTCACTACACGCTGGTTGACGGGCATGTGGTTTATCCGCATGGGTAATCGAAATTATCCATAGCATGGGTTAGCGTATCCAATTGTTCGTCGTTCATGTCGATGACCCGAGGCCAGCCCCTCACCACGCCTCGCATCATGATCGATC
>JAYTGZ010000166.1:0-6989 GCA_043733025.1 Pseudomonadota bacterium
TCTCGCGGCCATCCCATGCGGCGTAGATGTCGTTGGGTATGTCGAACGGCGCGTAGTTCCAACCGAGCGCAACTCGGGTCGCGGCGATTTCTTTTTCCCCCAGAGGGGCGCCGTGGGTGGCGTCCGTGCCCTGTTTGGTTGGCGCACCTTTGCCGATGATGGTCTGGCAGCAAATCATGGTTGGCTTGCCGGACTGGGATTTCGCTTGTCTGATCGCGGCATCGATTGCGTCGACGTTGTGGCCGTCGACAGTCGGGATCACCTGCCAGCCATAGGCCTCAAAGCGCTTCGGTGTGTCGTCGGTGAACCAGCCTTTCACTTCGCCATCGATGGAAATGCCATTGTCGTCGTAGCAGCAAATCAGCCTGCCCAAGCCTAGTGTGCCTGCGAGAGAACAGGCTTCATGGGAAATGCCTTCCATCAAGCAGCCGTCACCGAGAAACACATAGGTATAGTGATCGACGATAGAGTGGCCGGGCCGGTTAAATTCCGCTGCGAGCAATTTCTCCGCGATGGCCATGCCGACGGCATTGGCAATGCCTTGACCGAGCGGGCCGGTAGTCGTTTCCACGCCAGGGGTCATGCCGTATTCCGGATGGCCGGGCGTTTTCGAATGGAGTTGGCGAAAATTCTTGATCTCGTCGATCGGTAAATCGTAGCCCGTGAGATGCAGCAAGGCATAAAGCAACATCGAGCCGTGGCCGTTCGAGATGACGAAACGATCACGGTTCGGCCATTTCGGGTTGCTCGGATTGTGCTTGAGGTGGTGGCGCCACAGCACCTCGGCGATTTCCGCCATGCCCATGGGCATGCCGGGGTGGCCGGATTTGGCTTTTTCCACCGCGTCCATGGCAAGGGCGCGGATGGCGTTGGCGAGTTCTTGTCTATTGACGCTTGCCACGGGTTTCTCGGCGGGAAAATTCATGATTATCCTTCAAACGGAGGAAACGTGCTATTCGGTTGTCATTCAGTTGTCATCCTGAGGGTGAAGCCCGAAGGATGACAGATGGAATTGTTACCCAGCCCGTTTCCGCTGCTCGTTCAGCTTCAAAATCATCGGCGTCAAAATCAACTGCATCGCCAATTCCTGTTTGCCGCCCGGCACGACGATGCAGTTTGCCCGCGACATGAACGAATCGTGAATCATCGACAGCAAATAGGGAAAATCGATGCCTTTCGGGTTGCGAAAACGAATCACCACGAAGCTCTCGTCGGCCGTCGGAATGTCGCGCGCGACGAACGGGTTGCTGGTATCCACCGTCGGGACGCGCTGAAAATTGATGTGAGTGCGCGAGAACTGCGGCACGATGTAATGCACGTAATCGTGCATGCGCCGCAATATCGATTGCGTCACCGCCTCGGTGGAATAACCGCGCATCTTGGTGTCGCGGTGCATCTTCTGAATCCACTCGAGATTGACGATGGGCACGACGCCTATGAGCAAGTCGGCATAACGTCCGACATCGATATTGCCGTCCACAGCCGCACCGTGCAAGCCCTCGTAAAACAGGGCTTCCGTGTCCGGTCCGATCGGCTCCCAGCGGGTGAAGGTACCGGGTTTTTGGTTAAACGCTTCCGCTTCTTCGTCGTCGTGCAAATAACGCCGCACTTTGCCCGTGCCTTTCTCGCCATATTCCTTGAACAACAGTTCCAGTTCGCCGAACAAATTTGCCGCGGGGCCGAAAAGACTGATGGGGCGGCCGCCGTTCTCCTCGGATTTGGCGATGGCGTGTTTCATCTCCTCACGATCATAGCGATGAAAGCTATCCCCTTCAATGAAGGTAGCTTTGATGCCCTCACGCCGGAAAATGTGGGTAAAGGTATTTTTGACGGAGGTCGTTCCGGCGCCGGAAGATCCGGTGACGGCGACTACGGGGTGTTTACTGGACATTAAATTACTCGAAAAAGTTGGAAGTCAAACAACCTCTAAAAATTGTCGTTCCCGCGAAAGCGGGGACCCATTTGCTGACGAACATGGATTCCCGCTTTCGCGGGAATGACAGTTTCGGACGTTTACTCACTTGCGAGCGCCATCAATAGCGCTGACCGTGAGGCTTAGGTAATGGCCTTCGCTTCTCCGGCTTCGGTGCACGCTTTGTTCACCGCTTCCATCACGGGCAGGGTGGATGAAGGTGCGTAGCGCCGGATCCACTTTGATGATGATCGCTGGATCCGCTTCGCCTGGTCATCCCAAGATATTAATTGTCGGGACGAACCAGGTGGTATTTTTAGGATTCTACACGGCAACCTTTTCGATCCATTTCGTTCCAGGCCGGACGGAATTTCCGATCAGATCGGCGATGACCTCAATGCGTATGCCTTGCCGCCACGGAATATAAACTCGGCACGCAATATGGCTTCGCCTTCTTGTTTGGGAAAGGTGAAGCCGACGACTTCGATGGTTTCGCCTTTTTTGATCGGTTCGATATTCCATGCTTGCATGCGGGTGAGGGGCGCAAGTTCAATTTCCCATTCGCGGTCTTTGCGGGTGGGTAGCTTGGTTCTGGCGAACAGCGCCGCCGCATCGATGGTGACCTGCTGCGCGGGCACGACTCGCTTGGCCAAGTCGGCGGGGAGCTTAAGGTCGGCCGGCACTTCTAAGTCGATTTCGACATGGGGGTTGGCCCATTCGACTTCTTGGACGATGCCCTGCAGATAGAGCGGTTGGGTTTGATCGAAGACGCTCCAGCCGTGGTGGGCGTGGGCGCGGTTGGCGAGAGCGGCTAAGCTGGTTGCAAGCAAGAAATTCCGGCGGTTCATAGCTTCCTCCTAGCTGAGAACAAACATTCAAACATACGCGATAAGACGTCCGCAACTTAAGACGGCGATCCAGACGACGACCGATGCGATAACTTGCAAACGCGCGATGCTGTCGTTGAGTTTGAGCGAGCCGCGGGCATGGAACCACGCGGCGTTGGCGCCGGCGATGGCGACAAGCAACATTTTCCAGCGGAAGGCTGGGTTTGGGAGTAGTTCCAGTGGTTGCGTCGCGAACATCGTCAGGCCGGATAGGGCAGCGAGGGTAAATCCTAGCGCGGACAGCGGCAAGGCCAGCCGCGCGAGCGCGGTGAGATCGATGACCTTGCCCGCGCCGAGTACTCGCGCTTCAAACAGAATGAGATTGCCGAGCAGCAACGCGATACCCACGATGTGCACAATCTCCAAAATAGGATACGCCCACGCCGACTCGCGCAAAACATGGATGGCGGGGATCATGGCGGTTTTGTTGTCGAAATCGTGTCGATTCGATGCATCTTGGAGCCGTCATTTGATTCGTTAGAAACCTTATTCTTGGGTGACAAGCGCGCAATGGGATTGATCTGTGCCATGCCAGGAGCCCCGTCCCACCGGGGTGGCCTTGGGCCATTGGCTTGCGGGCATGCCTAGCCGGACGGGGTGGCCTAGGGCCAGAGGCAAGACTGGCGTGCCTTCTGGCGCGGTATCCATTTACTCGCTGAGCAGTTCATCCGCTCTGGTAAAGGTCCAGGTGCGGGTGATGTGCAACACATCGGCTTCGTCGCGAAGCGCTTGCGGAAACCGCGGATAGGGCGCGGCGAGCTCTACGATGTGGATTGCCGCGGCGTCGAGAATTTTATTCCCCGAGGAACGCGGGAGCTCGATGTTTTCAAGGCTACCGTCGGCGCGGATCGCCACGGTGATGAGGAGGCTGCCATAGAGTTTGCGTTGGCGCGCCGCTTCAGGGTAATGCTCGTTACCGATTTTCTCGATGGTCGCGCGCCAATCCTCGACGTAGCCGGCGAAGCGGTATTCCACCGCGCTGGCGCCAACGAACTTGCGCTTGGGCCGTTGCTGATAGGCATGATAGTCCTTGGAGATTTGCGCTTCGAGCTTGGCGATCTGGCGCGCGCGTTGCAGGGCTTGATTTACTAGAGCGCTTGGCAGCGAATTAGGGTGCTCGCGGGCGACTTGATCGCCCTCGCCGGCGGCGTCGCGGGTCGACCCAGTGGGTTGCTGTTCCACACGCTGTTTGCTTTGCGGCGCGGTCATTATCTTGGCTGACTCCCGCGGCGGCAACTGGGCAGTTTCCATCATCTTCGCCACGCTCTCTTCGAGTTCCGTCACCTTATCTAGCAAGGTGGGCAGAGGGCTTTTCGCGCGCCGCTTTTCGTCGGTGTTACCACCGCCGTCGAGATTGGTCTGCGCCTGGACGCTGGGGTCGCGCGGGCGATCTTTGGATTTGCTGTTGACCAACACCACGTCGAGGGAACTTTGGTTGCTTTTGAACTGCTTCGGATCGGGCGACTTGAAATAGGTTCCGAGCAGGAACGTGGCATGCAGGATGATGGACACGAACAACGCCGTGACGAAGCGCTCCGATGCAGTCAGTTGGAACGCGCGGCCATCGAATCGAATAATCTGCAGCGCGATACCCGGCTTGCTCATGCGGGTAGTCTAATCCAACTTACGTTTGAATCGGCAAGACAATTCCAGGTTCCACAGATCGATCGCGCTGATTTCCATCTCGACCTCCGTGCCGAACGGCAAATTGGGCAAGGATGGCGCGCGGCAGACCAGCGGCAAACCGGACAAGCGCACCAGGCTTTCCCGCAGCACGCTGGCATTGGCGACCGCGATATTTTCTTGTTGGAGATAGCGCAAACACCAATATCGCTCCAGCTTGCGCTGAATTTCCGCGTAGGCATCGTAGGCGATTTCAAAATCACGGATCGCGGCGCCGAGTTCGTCCGATGTTCTGGCGTAAGGCGGCGGCGTGCCACTCACCCAGGCGATCAGTTGGCGCTGATTAACCAGATCGACATATCGGCGCAGCGGCGAACTGGACCAGGCGTAATGCGACACGCCCAGACCCTGATGTGCCGCGGGCTCCACGCTCATGGTGACTTTGCCGTTGCCCTGGGTGCGATAGATGGCGGCGATGTTCGCCTCGGCGAGGCGCTGGCCCCATTCGGCATTAGCCTTGATCATTAGCTCGGACACCACTTTGTCGATGGGCGAACCGCGCAGCCGCGGCACGATGCGCACGCGATCGTTCTCGATGGTGAAATTGTAATCGAGGGGCGGCGACCCCGCTTCCGCCTTGCCGCGCGTAGCTTCGAGCTTGCGGGCGATCCGCCACAATGTCATGAGTTCTTGCTTGTAGGGATAGTCGCCGAGGCCGCCGTTGACATTGGCCTCGGTGAAATGCTGGTCCAGTTGATCGTGGCGCAAGTTATGCTTGATCGACACGCATTCGAGACGCGTTTTGGATTCGATCAAGGTGTAGTCATTGCCGGCGAAGGTAAGATAAAGCGACAGCGCCGGCGCCGTACGGCCTTCGCCAAGCGTGAATTGCTCGATCACCGAAACCGGCAGCATGGTGATTTTTTTGCCGGGCATGTAGATCGTCGAGAGCCGTTGCCGCGCGATGCGATCGACACTGTCGTCGAGAGCGATGCCCAAAGCGGGCGCGGCGATATGGATGCCGATTTGAATGTTATTCCCAGGCAACGTGGTCACGGAAAACGCGTCATCGATTTCCGTCGTCGTGGCATCGTCGATACTGAAGGCGCTGACCGTCGCGAGCGGGAGATCATGCGCGGGCGGCGCGATCTCCAGCGCCGGAAAGTCCGTTCCCTCGGGGAAATATTCGAACAAGAAACCGTTCAGGTAATAATCGTGGGTGGAAGGAATGCCACCCGCAAGGGCGAGTACTTGCAATGGCGTTTGTTTCGCCGCCGTCGCGGCGGCATCCAACGCTTTGTATTCGAGGGAATTCTTGTCGGGTTTGTAAAGCAGATCCTGCAATACGGTTTTGAATGCCTCGGGCAGTTCGCCTTTCTGCAGCGCTTGCACGTATTGCGCTTTCAACGCGTCCTGCTGGCGCTTGCGCTCGGTGCCCGCCACCGCGGCCTTCAGCGCAACTTCCGGCGCGGCCTTGTAGCGCCCTTTGCCACGCTTGTAGAAATACATCGGCGCGCCGTGGAGGCGCGTTAGGACGGCGGCGGACTCAACCGGCGTTGGCGCGTGGCCGTAGTAATCGCGGCCGAGATCGGCGAAGGTGAACTCGCTTTCCCCGCAGCATTCCCAGAGGAAATCCACGTCGAGAGATTGCGCTTCTTTGTCCACCAACTGAATGAATTCCGTCAGCGAGGGTTGTTCGAAACGCAGCATCACAGCGGCGGATTTGATCTTCGAGCGTTTGCCGTGCGGCGCTTCGACTTGCAGCGAGGTGTCGTTATCGGCAAGCACGGAACCGACTTTAAAGCTGCCGTCTTCTTCATAAAAAACTTGGGTCACAGGGGAGAGATGCCCGCGAAAATGAGTATTTTAACAAGGTAGTCCGCAAAATCGCTCAATCCGTGGTCGCTGCCTTGAATAATTATTTGCTCGGCGCCTTCATAACGGGCGACGCCGTCGCGGTAATCGAGCACTTCGTCGCCGGTTGCGGTGATGAGCAAATAGCGATCGAGATGATTAAGTTCCGGCACGAACAGCGCGCTCAGTTGTTCTAGGTGTTGTTCCGTCAGAACATATTCATCGCCGGTGTAGAGATTTTTTTGCGGCCCTAAATAGGCGCGCAAACCTTCATGGGGATAGATGGCAGGATTGACGAGCACGCTGCGCACGCGGTACTTTTGCGTGAGGTAGGTGCCGTAGAATCCGCCCAGGGAACTGCCGACTAGCGTGAGCGTGTCGAGAGCATGTTGCGGTAAGATAGCTTCCAGTAAGGCCATCGCTGCGGCGGGACGATCGGGCAGCGCGGGGCAAAGAAATTCATCGCAGCGCCCCATGCGGGTGAGCGCATCTTTCAATACTTTGGCTTTGAACGAGGCGGGCGAGCTGTTGAAGCCGTGCAGGTAGAGCAACATTTTTGAGACGATCATGAAAAACCAACCATTGTACCAACTGAGCTTGCACGAGGCACTGGCGAGCCTTTTCCAATACAGAATGAGCCTGAACAGGGGTGCGTGTTTCCAACGCAAAATGAGCCTGAACGGGTAGCTGTGAGCGATCATGATGCAAGGCAT
>JAYTGZ010000167.1:0-5723 GCA_043733025.1 Pseudomonadota bacterium
AGAAGCGCGGCAAGCCATGCTTTTTTTGATGTTTGTTGCATGAAGCCCATTGCTCGACTCCTTATTGTTCTTTACTTGAGTATAGTAACGCACGTAGGAGAAATCAGGCCGACATGCGAACTATATTTTGTCGAGAATGTGCTGGGTCAATCGTGGCTATAAGGGGAAACTGGAGATTTGCAGAATCGGAAAGCGTGTCGTCCGCCACGGCGCGGCTTTCCGAGCGGACGTCGAACCGCTATCATTCCGAACAAATCAATTCTTAACCTTAGAAAATGTTACCGCTACAAAGCATCACCGTCATTGCGCTCGAGCAAGCCGTCGCCGTACCTTTCGCCACTCGCCAACTCGCCGACCTCGGCGCCCGTGTGATCAAGATCGAGCGTCCCGAAGTGGGCGACTTCGCTCGCGCCTACGACAAAACGGTAAACGGTGAATCGTCGCATTTCGTTTGGCTGAATCGTTCGAAAGAGAGTTTGACGCTGGATGTGAAACACGATGAGGCAAGTAACATTCTGCATAAATTGCTTAGCAAGGCCGATGTGTTTATTCAGAATCTCGTACCCGGCGCGACGGATCGCTTGGGCTTGAGCGCCGCCGAGTTGACCCAGAAATATCCGCGCTTGATCGTGTGCGATCTCTCGGGCTATGGGCGCGATGGGCCTTACGGCGGCAAAAAGGCCTACGACCTGATGGTGCAATGTGAGACCGGTGTGGTGTCCGTCACCGGCACGCGGGACGAGCCGGCCAAGACGGGTATCTCCGTGGCGGATATCGCCGGCGGCATGTATGCCTTTAGCGGAATTTTGACAGCATTGTATCAGCGCGAGCGCACCGGCAAGGGCACGTCGTTCGAGGTGACGTTGTTCGAAGGGCTGGGCGAGTGGATGAGTTTCCCGGCCTACGATGCGGCCTACGGCGGCAGCGCGCCGCCGCGCAGCGGCGCCGCCCACGCGGTGATTTTTCCCTATGGTCCATTCGATTGCGGCGACGGCAAGACGGTTTTCTTCGGCATTCAGAATGAGCGCGAATGGGACAAGTTTTGCCGCGTGGTGTTGCGGCAGCCGGAACTGGGAAGCGATCCACGCTTCACGCCCAACCCGAAGCGGGTGCAGAACCAAGCGGCACTCGCGGCGATTATCGATAAGGTTTTGCTATCGTTGACGTCGGAACAAGTTCTCGCGCGCCTGGACGACGCCCAGATCGCCAATGCGCGCCTCAATTCGCCGCAGGAATTTTGGAACCACCCGCAACATGCGGCACGCAATCGCAAACGCACGGTCGCAACGCCGTCCGGTCCCATCGAAGCCTTGCTGCCACCGATCCAACTCGCGGGAATGGAGACACGCATGGAGGCGATTCCCGGCGTGGGCCAGCATAGTCGTGACATACTTGCCGAATTGGGTTACGACGATGGCGCGATTACGGCGCTGAAGGCTTCAGGAGCGATTTGAGAGGGTGACGTTGCAGTTCAAACGCTAACTCCAATGCTGGCGTCGACTATAAGATGGTGTCATTCCCGCGAAGGCGGGAATCCATTTGGTGCGAGCAAGTCAACATGGATTCCCGCTTTCGCGGGAATGACAAGAGGCGAGGGCGTAGAAAAATTATGAGTATCCTGCTAATTGTCATCGGCGCCGTCGTCATGGGCGGACTGAGCGAAAATTTTGGTGGTGTCGTCGCGGGCGGAATTGCCGGATTTCTTGTCGCCGAAATTCTCAAACTGCGCCGGCAAATGGCCGAGTTGCAGCGGCGTGTCGACAATCTCGCCGGCAAGGCGCCGCTCGCCGCGCAAGAGTCTAGTCGCGCTAGCGCAGCGGAAGTCGAAACACCCGCTGCCGCCACGGCGGAACCCTTCAACGTTCCCGAAGCAACCCCAGCCACAAGCCGCGCGGAGCTTGCCTCTCAGGACATGATGCCTGAAGAGCCAGTGTCCACGCCGGTTCCAGCCATGCCCGCTAGAATTGCCGAGGACACGGCTCAACCGGCGTTGTCGCAATCGCTCCTTGGCGTCACACGCCGCGTTCCGTTGGAAGATCGCGCGCTTGGCGTCATCAAAAATTATTTCACCACCGGCAATGTGATGGTGAAAGCCGGCGCCATCGTGTTGTTCTTCGGCGTCGCGTTTTTGCTCAAGTATGCGGCGGAACACACTCAGGTTCCCATCGAATTGCGTTTGCTCTTTGTTGCGCTTGGCGGCATCGCGCTGCTGGTGTTTGGCTGGCGCTTGCGTCACACGCGGAGCCAGTATGGCCTTATCTTGCAGGGTGCTGGGATCGGCGTTCTCTATCTCACTATATTCGCGGCGCTGCGGCTGTACCAATTGTTGCCGGCGGGCGGCGCGTTTTTCTTGTTGCTTGGCATCGTCGCGTTTTCCGCCATCCTTGCGATCAAACAGGATTCGCGCGCGTTGGCGATACTCGGCATCAGCGGCGGTTTTCTCGCGCCGATTTTGACTTCGACGGGGCAGGGCAGCCACGTCATGTTGTTCAGTTATTACGCCGTCTTGAATGCGGGCATACTCGCCATCGCGTGGTACAAGGCGTGGCGTGCGCTGAATGTGTTGGGCTTTGCCTTCACGTTCGTGATCGGCACGGCGTGGGGCGTGATGAAATATCGGCCCGAAATCTTCGCGACGACGGAGCCGTTTCTGGTGTTGTATTTCCTGTTCTATGTGGCGATTGCGATCCTGTTTTCCTTCCGTCAATCCCCGCAACTGAAGGGTTATGTCGATGGCGCCTTGGTTTTCGGTACGCCGCTGGTCGCGTTCGGCTTGCAAACGGGACTGGTTCGCCCGTACCAATACGCGCTCGCATTTTCCGCATTGACTGTCAGCTTGTTCTATCTTGTCGTGGCGGTGATTTTGTATCGGCGCAAGCAAGAGAGCCAGCGTTTGTTGGTCGAAGCCTTTCTCGCATTGGGCGTGGTGTTCGGCACGCTGGCGATTCCCCTGGCATTGGACGGCCGCTGGACCGCGGCGACGTGGGCGCTTGAAGGCGCGGCCATTGTCTGGATAGGCGCGCGGCAGTCGCGCTGGCTGGCTCGAGCCTTCGGCATCCTGCTGCAATTTGGCGCTGGCGCGGCATTCCTAGTGGGTTGGGATAGCCGCGCCGGCCAGATCCCGCTGCTCAACAGCCAATACCTCGGCACCGTGTTCATCGCCGCCGCGGGACTATTCAGCTCGTGGTATCTAGGTCATCGGGTCAACGAACGAAAAGCGTTCGAAGCGCCCGCCGCTGTCGCGCTGTTCGCTTGGGGGTTGGTGTGGTGGTTAGGCGGCGGTGTCGCGGAGATCGATCGATTGTTTGATTCTCGTACCGGCTTTAATCTCTCGACCCTTTTCGTCGCGGCAGCCGCAGTCATGTTCGCACTGCTGGAGCGGCGCTTCGACTGGGCCATCGCCAAGGTCCCTGCGCTTGGCCTGATCGTGGTCCTCGCCTTGTTCGCCGTACTCGATGTCTTCTCGGCGGGCCATCCGCTGGGGCATCTGGGCATCATCGCCTGGCCCTTGGCGATTGCCGCGTACTATTGGATACTCAAACGCTATGATGACTCGCTGCCGCCGGCAAAATTACATTCGCTGACGCTGTGGTTAATAACGGCGTTAGCAACATGGGAAGTCGCCTGGCAAATTGATCGCTTCGTCACGGGGGCGGGGACGTGGCCGTTGATCGCGTGGTTGATCGTGCCGGCCGCTGTGGTTTTGCTGCTGGTCACCCAAGGCAAGCGCATCGCTTGGCCCGTGGCGCGCCACTCGCAGGACTATCTTCTCGTCGGCTGCGCGCCGCTGGTCGTTTTTGTCGCGCTGTGGACCCTTGCGGCGAATTTCTTGAGTACCGGCGATCCCGCGCCGCTACCGTACGTTCCGTTGTTGAATCCCCTCGACATCGCCCAGGGTTTCGCGTTCTTAGTTCTGGTGCGCTGGCTGCTCACGGCTCGCAGCGAAGGATGGGATCGGTGGCAAAGGGTACCGAATGCCGTTACGGTGGGAGCGATTTCAGTGTTGGCGTTCGTCTGGGTCAATGCCATTCTCGTGCGGACCCTGCACTTTTGGGCCGGCATTCCATTTAATCTCGAATCCATGTGGCGTTCGACGTTAGCGCAGACATCGTTGTCGATTTTCTGGAGCGTATTGGCGCTGTGCGTGATGGTGTACGCGACGCGCAAAGGGCTGCGCAATCTCTGGCTTATTGGCGCGGCGTTGATGTCGGTGGTGGTGTTGAAATTATTCACCATGGATATTTCCGATATCGGTGGCTTGACCCGCATCGTATCGTTCATCGGCGTGGCGCTGTTACTCCTCGCCATCGGTTACTTCTCGCCGGTGCCGCCGAAGCGTGTGGAAACAATGGCGTGAACAAAATAATCGCAGCGTTGTTATCCGGTGTTTTTTCGCTTGCCGCATTGGCCGCCGATGCACCGCTCAAGCCCACGGATTTCGCTTACGGCATGGCGTTGCAAACCGATGGCCGCGATGGTGTGTACAAAGTCACCTTGCCGCTCGATGTCTATCGTGCGATCCGTTATGATGATTTACGCGACCTTCGCGTGTTCAACGCCGATGGCGAAGTCGTACCCCACGTAGTCACCCGTTCCGCCGGTTCCGTGAGCGTGAAGAGCGAGCCTATCGAGCTGCTGCGTTTTCCTATCTACGCATCGGAGCAGAGCAAGCTCGGTGATCTCGATTTGCAGATCAAACGCGATAGCCAGGGCGCGGTCATCAATCTGAGCAACCGCTCCGGTGTCGCTGGGCAGAACAAGCTGGTCGGCTATCTCCTCGATGGCAACAAAGTCGGCCCGGCGATCAAGGAAATCGAACTGCAATGGAGCGAGGGCATCGCCAACTACGCCGGCAGCGTCACCGTGGAGGCGAGCGACGATCTTAGGAATTGGCGAACCGTGGCGAAGGACGCGCCGGTCACGCGCATGAAGTTCGGCGATCACCTGCTCGATCAGCGGCGGGTGAAATTCGCGCCTGCGCCGCTCATCTATTTACGCATCAGTTGGCCCGTTTTGCAGCTAAACGAAACGGCGCTGCCAGAACTCACTCGCGTCGTGGCGATTCCGGCGGACACTAGCGCGGATGTGCAACGAACCTGGATCACCGTCACCGGGCAGCCGGTTCCAAACAAGCCCGGCGAATACGAGTTCGATGTCGGCGCACAAATCCCGATCGATCGCTTGCACATCGGGCTGCCGCAGATGAATACCCTGGTGCAAGCGGAGTTGCTCGCCCGCGGCGGCGCGAAGGAGCCATGGCAGAAGGTTACGCAAACGATGGTTTATCGGGTTATGCAGAATGGTCGACGGTTTGATAGCGAAGATCTACAGATTAATCGCGATAGCCGCCGCCATTGGCTATTGCGGGTCGCGCAGCAAGGCGGTGGCCTGGGCGCAGTCAATCCCAGCTTGAAGGCGGGCTGGCTGGCGAACCAGGTATTATTCTTGGCACGAGGGCGCGCGCCGTTCCAACTGGCCTACGGCGCCGCGGGTGTAAAATCCAGCGAAGTGGCGATCACCGCGTTCATGACCAGCGGCGACGGCAAAGGAGGGATTCAGGCCCAGTCCGTAGGAGTGGGATCGCCCATTGCGCTCGGCGGAGAGTCGCGGCTTGCGTCCGTTCCCGATCCGTTTCCGTGGAAGAAATGGATACTATGGAGCGTGCTCGGTTTAGGCGTGATCCTGCTGGGTTGGATGGCATCGCGGTTGATGGGGCAGATGAA
>JAYTGZ010000168.1:0-14460 GCA_043733025.1 Pseudomonadota bacterium
ACCGACGTATCCAGATGCACATCTGCCTCGCGTCCCAACGTCGATCGAGGGTTTCCGGTGAGCGCGACGAACTTGATGCCGCGCCGCTTGAGAAACGGAACAATGGCTAGTATCTCCGGACTCTCGCCCGAATTGGAGAGCGCCATGACAACGTCGTTGTCGGTAATCATGCCCAAATCGCCGTGGCTCGCCTCCGCCGGATGCAAAAAAAACGCCGGCGTGCCGGTGCTGGCTAAGGTCGACGCAATCTTGTTGGCGATGTGGCCGGATTTACCCATGCCCGTCACCACCACGCGGCCGCGGCAGGTGAGCAATAATTCATGCGCGGCGACGAAGGATTGATCGAGTCGCGCCGCCAATGCGGACACGGCGTTCGCCTCAATGGTCAGAACGTCCCGGGCGATCTTGATGACATCCGTTGCCCGGGACGCGGAAAGATGGGTCATAGTTAATGGTGCCGTCAGTCTAAGGCCGGAGTATAAGGTCGATCACCTCGAAAGTGTGAGATCAAAAGGCATTGCCAGGAGCCGCATGGATATTCGTTCATGCCAATGCATGCCATGGGAGCCGCACTGTTATTGCCCCGCAGGGCAGGGACATTTAGGATGTGTCTTGGTCTGTGTCGCGCTTCCCATTGTTGCGATCCTGCGATATTGCTTCCCAGGGCAAGTGTAATTGCACCCTTTGATGATAAAGTCGTGCTACGAATATATCTATCAATTTATGTCCAGCGCGCTATTTTCCATCGTCGTTTTGCTGCTCGCCGTGGTGATTACGGTGATGGTGTTCCGGCGTTTTCAATTGCCGCCGATACTGGGTTATCTCCTGGTCGGCATGACCATCGGCCCATTTGCGTTAGGATGGCTGCCCGACGACGCGACCACCAATCATCTTGCCGAATTCGGCATTGTGTTTTTGATGTTTAGCATCGGCCTCGAATTCAGCCTGCCTCAGCTCAGCGCCATGCGGCGCGTGGTGTTCGGCCTAGGTGGCGCCCAGGTGGGATTGACTATCGTCGCGGTAATGGCCTTCGCGCTGGCGATCGGTATCGACTGGCGCGGCGGTCTCACGCTCGGCGGCATCATCGCCATGAGTTCGACGGCCATCGTCGCGAAGCTGTTGATGGAGCGTGTGGCGCTTCAATCGCCCCACGGCCGCCTGGTGATGGGTGTGTTGCTATTTCAGGATTTGGCGGTCGTGCCTTTGCTGGTATTGCTGCCGGCGCTAGCGCAAGGCCCCGAGCGGTTCTTGGCCGCATTCGGCATTGCGCTGCTCAAGACCGCGCTGATACTCAGCGTGCTGTTGTGGTATGGACGTGGCTTGATGCGGCGCTTTTTTCACCTGGTCGCGCAGCAAAAGTCTTCCGAGATTTTCGTACTCAACGTGTTGTTGATTACGCTGGGGCTGGCTTGGGTGACGGAACTCGCCGGATTGTCGATGGCGCTCGGTGCGTTGGTGGCGGGCATTTTGATTTCCGAGACGGAGTATCGTTACCAAGTCGAGGACTACATCAAGCCGTTCCGCGATGTATTGTTGGGACTATTCTTCGTCACCATCGGCATGAAGCTCGATCCACGGGCACTTATCGACAACCTGCCTTGGGTGCTGCTGACCTTGCTGGTGATTGTCGTCGTCAAGTTCGCCATCGTATGGAGCCTGGTACGCGCCTTTCGTCACAGCACATCGGTTGCCACGCGCTGCGGATTGATCTTGAGCAACGCCGGCGAATTCGGCTTCGTATTGATGGCCCAGGCGGGGCCGTTAGGCTTATTGAGCGAGCGGGAGCTGCAGATCGTCTTGGCGGCGATGTTGATCTCGATGCTCGTCGCGCCGCTGGCGATCGGGCAGATGGATCGCATCGTGCTGTATTTCTGCCAGAGCGAATGGACCGAGCGCGCACTGCATCTGCACGAACTCGCCATCAAAGCCATGGGGCGCGATCGCCATGTGATCATCTGCGGTTATGGCCGCAGTGGTCAAAACCTCGCGCGGTTTTTGGCGCGGGAAGATATATCTTTCATCGCGCTGGACGCAGACCCGGAACGGGTGCGCCAAGCGGCGGCGGCAGGTGATTCCGTCGTGTTCGGCGATGCCGGCCGGCGCGATGTGTTGTTGGCGGCCGGCGCCAATCGCGCGGCGGCGCTGGTGGTGAGCTTCGCCGATGTGGCGATTTCGCTGCGGATTTTGGAACATGCGCGGGAGGTGAATCCAGGGCTGCCCATCATCGTCCGCACCACCGACGACAGCGAACTGGAAAAACTACAGAACGCCGGCGCGACGGAAGTGGTGCCGGAGATCCTCGAAGGCTCGTTGATGCTTGCCTCCCACGCCATGTTGCTGCTCGGCATCCCACTGGCGCGGGTGCTGGCGCGCATCCGCGAGGTTCGGCGCAATCGGTATCATTTAATGCGCGGATTTTTTCACGGCGTGAGCGATCTCGGCACGGAAGTGGAAGAACCCGACCAACCGAGGTTGAAATCCGTGATGCTCAGCGACGGCTCCGCTGCCGTAGGCAAATCCTTGGCCGAGTTGAATTTGGAAGAATTGGAGGTTGAGATCAACACCATCTATCGACAAAAAACGCGGATGGTTTCGCCCAAGCCCGAGAGCGTGCTGGAAACGGGTGACGTGGTGGTCCTGCTGGGAAGGCCCGATGCGCTCGGGTTGGCGGAAGATCGCCTAATCCGCAATGTCGACTAAGCGATCGAGGTCAGCAGCTTAGAACAGGTTTGCCGCACCGCAATTGGCGTCGGGCGTTTGTACCAGCCAGACGTCGGTGTTTAGAGCCGCGCAGGTCGCCGGCGCCGGCGCCGCGCCACTTGCTGTAAAGGTACTGAACCGGAGGGCGCCGGTGCGAGGGTTGCCATCATCGATCTTGCGATCGACTTCCGCGAGAATATTTGACGGTATCTGGTTGCCGGACTTCAGGTTGTTGATATTGTTGCCCGTTCCAAGTGCCCCGCTGTTATAAACGTTATCGAAGACGATAGCCATGACCCCGCCGTTGGCGTTGACCGGGCTGTTGGCGGCTGTCGGTACCCCGGGCACGGCCGCTTGTGCAGCGCATGCGGAACAACTAATGAATCCCGCATTCGTAAGGTGATGCCAGGCATAGACCGGCTCATTAGACGCACCTCCAGGCACACCGATTTGAGCGTTTCCGTCACCGTTCGTTGCTGGGGCAACGTTCGGGATGTTCGTGCCCGCCGCAACGTAATCCCCCGGAAGGGCTCGGTAACGATCCTGGAAAGCATAATAGGCGGCTTTGATCGCGTTTTGCTGGTCGGCGATGTTGCGAACCTTCGCGTTTTGCACCAACTCCTGTCCCTTAAGTATGCCGCCGAGCAAGAGTCCGACGATGACCAGCACGATCGCGATTTCTACTAGTGTAAATCCTGATTGATTGCGCTTCATGGGAAGTTCGCCCTAAATAAAATGTAAGTATCATGACCTCTGAAGCAAGTGTCATGCCATTGTTAAAACTCTCTATTTTTACCTCATGCTATCACTTAAGTGTCCCGGCGCGGACTCGAACAGAGTCGCACCGAGACCTCACCCCCAAAACGCTGTCGATAGCCCGACAGCGGTGTCGGATTGATGACAGGAATTTAAACTGGTCATGCCCGGTAACGCTCAAGCACCTCCCGATTAATCTCGATCCCCAGCCCCGGCCCGAGCGGGATATCGACCGAACCGTCGCGCTGGACGACAGCCGGCGAAATCAAATCGCGGCGGAACGGGTGTGACGAAGTATCATATTCCAGGATAGGTTGCGTCGGGAACACGGCGTGATGGGTGACGGGCAATGCCGCGATCAGTTGCAGCGACGCGGCCTGAGCGACGCCCGATCCCCACACGTGGGGATTGACTTGCATCAACGTGACCTCGCGTGCGCCGAGCGCGCGTTTGATCTCGCGCATCACTGCTAGATCATCGTCGAGGCCATAGCCCAGCTTTACTTTCATGGCGCGGAATCCCGCCTCGTAGTGAGCGATGGCTTCTTCGCCCAAACGCGACGCCTCGCCTTGACCCGAAATGCGATAAAACCCGGTGGCATAGGCGGCGACTTTGTTGCGGAAAAATCCCCCAAGCAGTTTCGCGATCGGCACGCCATAGTGTTTGCCGGCGATATCCCACAGCGCGATGTCCACGGCGCTGATGGCGGCAATGACAGAACCTTTGCGGCCGTAATCACGCGTCTGGTGGTACATGTGGCGCCACAACACTTCGGTTGCCAATGGATCGGCGCCGAGTATCAGGGGTTTCAGGGCGTATTCGATGGCGGCAGCGGAGATTTGCGGCGGCTCCAAGCCCTGGTTGAAAGCTTCGCCCCAACCGGTAATGCCGGTATCGGTGACGATCTCGACGAGGGTCGCGGAGCGCTTGTTCACCCAGCCTTGAGAGAACGCGAAAGGCTGTGCGAGCGGAGTTTGCAATGGATGGCTTCTGACATCGGTGATTTTCATGGTTTACTATTTCCTTCCAGTTCTTTCAATTTCTCGCTCAAGAAATGCAATTCTTTCGGGTCGGTGATACGTCCGCTTTGCAGCAAACCACCCAGCAGTATTTTCGCACTTTCCATTTCGTTCATGTCTTCGCGAATGAATATGTCCATCTGTTGCACCCAGTGGGGAACCTGTGCGCCGCGTGCGTGTTCGCGCAGGTCCGCCGCGTAGCGCGAGGCAAGCGGCAAATCCTTGAGCCGATGCTTCGCGATCAGCACCGCGTGGGCGAGCCAAGGCCAACGCCGGTTCGGATCCTGCAAGAATGCGCGATGGACGAAATCCAGCATCCGCCGCTGCTTGGCGGCAACCGGAACTTCCGCGTAAAGCCGGCTTGCGCTGAGCAATGGATACTGGCTCGGCGGATCGAGCGCGATGATGCTCGCCAGCCATTGCTCCACGCGGGTGTAATCAAGATCGCGAAACGGGATGGAGAGGCCCGGCTGATTATCGAAGGCTTGCAGATAGAGCATCAGCGCCTTGGAAAGCGCGATCGGCTCATCGAGGCTTGCGGCGCGCAACACGGGAACACTCGGCAATGCCGGGAGGTCGGTGGCGCGGGCTTGCGCGGGCGGTGTGCGCCAGTGAACGAGAAATTGCAGTGCAAGCGCGACGAGCAGGATCACGTTTAACGACGCTACGCGGTTAGCCATCTCAAAAGTTTTTACGTTTGAAATCGAATAACGCCGCTGCGCCGAGTAGCACGACGTAGACCAGGCTTTGCAACATGAGCCAAGGTAAGTCAGCGGCCTGTTGATGGCGATGCAGCAGCCATCCGGTTTGGGTGAACAAGTCTAGCCGCGGCAAGAAAAACGCGATGCCGTCGAGTAGATAGTTCGCGATCCGGTCCAGCATCAGATTACCTTCGCTGATACGCGACGAGCCGATCAATTGCAACGCCGCCATGGATCGCGCCAAGGCATACGCACCCAACACCGCCGCTAATGAGCCGACAACCTGGTTCAGGGTCAACACACAGAATAAGCTCAACGCGGCGACAATGGCCAGTTCCAGAAACAGCGACAGTCCCCACGCCAGCGCGCGCGGGAACTCGGCGAAGAACGCGATGGGCAACGTGAACAGCGCACTTAGCACCAGCGCGATGCCGAGATAGCCGCTGAGTTTGCCGAACAAATAATACGCGCGCGGTAGGTTGCGCGTTAGCAGCAACTCCATCACCTTATCGTTGGCTTCGCGCACCTGGCTCACGATCACGAAAGCCGCCAGCACAAATACCGCCGCTAGGCGAAACGTCGCGGCGAGAAAGGCAATTTGGATGTCGCGCGTCTCGGTGATGGCGACTTGCTTCAGAAATACCGTGAAGGCCAGTGCCAGCGCAACGATCAAGAGCACAAGGTAAAGCAGCCGGTTGCGCGCCGCTTCGAGCAAGGTGTATTGAGCGATCGTCAGCAAGTTACGCGGCATTTTCTGCTTCAAGTGGGGCCATGCGAGATGATATAGTGGTCGCGAGGTGAATCGCAATTTCCGTGGAAGCTCTGATTAAGTCCGATATCGTCGTTGTGACGGTTGGCTCACAAAAAGTTCCCCACACGTATTGTCTATATGCTGCGTCGAAATTTTTCGCTCGCGCCTTGTCTTGCTTAGAACTCGAACTTACTCAGAGCTTCCATAAATCATTAAACGCCAACTAACAAGCCATGCTGCAACGCCTCCGTTGGCCCCATGTCATGCCTGGAACACCGCATGGATACGGGGTAGCCCTAGGCTTGCCACTGGCCTCGGGCCATTGGCTCGCCGGCATATATCTTGATGGATGAACCCTTCACGCAAGCCTTGACGAACGGGCTAGTCATGAAACTCCGCCGGCTGTTGCTAGACAGGCGCTGGACCGTAATCCTTATGCTGGCGACGTTGCACATGGCGCTCACCGGCGGCCTGAATGGCTTCGCCGAACGCGCGCTGCTGGTGTCCCACTTCGGATTCTTTCTCCTCTGGCAGCCGGTGATTCGCGCCGACCGCAAGCTCAGCCCTGTCGTGATGGTCGCCCTGGCGCTGTGCGGCGCGGCGCTGTTGTTCGTCAGCAGCGGTTGGTTGGTCGCGCTATGGTTAGCCGGGCTGATCGGCATCATCGGCGGGCGCGTGTTCACGGGACAAATGCCGCGCCTGCGCTTGTTCCAACAGTTTGCGCTGGGCTATTTGCTGCTGCTGCTGCTGTTTTGGATCGTGCCGGTGCTGGTGGCCGGTGTCGCGGTGCCCCAGAATTTGGACTATGCCGTGCGTTACGGTCTTCCACTGATGTTGGGCATCATGGTGTTCCTGCCTCTGGAAAGCGAAGAGATCGACCCGGGCGGTGTGGTTGATTTCGTTTACGGCTTATTGTTTTTCTTGCTGGTCAGTGTCCTAGTACTCGCCAGCCTTGCCTTCATGGAATACGCCGGGAATTATTATCTCGCGTTGTCAGGCACGGTGCTCGGCGTCGGCGTCATCTTGCTGTTGCTCGCGGTGCTGTGGAATCCCTCCGCCGGCTTCACCGGGTTGCAGACCTTCTTCTCGCGCTACCTGCTGAGTCTTGGATTGCCGTTCGAAACCTGGCTGAAACAACTCGCCGAAGGCGCCGAACGTTACGAGGATCCCGATGAGTTCCTCAAGTTCGCCGCGCAACAATTGTCGCATTTGCCCTGGGTCGTCGGCGGCGCATGGCAATCGCCGAACGGTGCAGGCGAATTTGGCGCAGCCGGCGACGAGAATGCGAGTTTTCTGACCCACGACATCAAGATCACGCTCTCCACAAGGATCCACTTGAGCCCGGCGATCACGCTGCACATCCGGCTGCTCACCCAACTACTCGGCGCGTTCTACGCAGCAAAACGTCGCGAACAGTTACTGAGGCAAAACGCCTATATCCAGGCGGTACACGAGACCGGCGCCCGGTTGACTCACGACATCAAGAATCTGTTGCAATCGCTGTTTTCGCTCGCCTCCGCCGGCGAGGATTTACCGAGCGACCAGATGGACGCCTACGCCAAGCTGATCCGGCGCCAGTTGCCGCCCCTGACCAAGCGTCTGCAACTCACTTTGGAGCGACTGCGCGCGCCCCAAGAACAATCGGTCGGTCTGTTGTTGCCGGCACGGGAATGGTGGGCGAGCTTGCAAGCCCGCTATGAAGGCCGCCGCATTGAGTTCGTCATGGCGGGGAACGACAACCTCGCCGTTCCGAGAAACCTGTTCGACAGCGTTGCGGAAAACCTCCTGGAAAATGCGCGCCGCAAACGGATCGCGCAACCCGACATCACGATCAAAGTCACACTCGATACCCTCGCGCACAAAACTCTGTCGGTCTGCGACAGCGGCGCAGCGATACCGGAACCGGTCGTCGCCAAACTATTTCTACAGCCGGTAGGATCGGAAAGCGGAACGGGAATCGGTTTGTATCAGGCGTTTCGCCAAGCCGAAAGCGCGGGCTTTGTACTGACGTTAGCGACCAACCAGGGCGGAAAAGTCTGTTTCTGCCTAACTGAGCGAGGTTAATTCTTTAAGATCGCCATGCCTAAGAGGCAATGGCCCGAGGTGGCCCTAGGCCAGCCCCCCACCCTGTACCAGAGCGGCTGTCACGGCAGGCATGGCTGTGAGCCAATGGCCCGAGGCCAGCCCCCCACCCCGTATCCATGCGGGTTCTGGCGAGGTCGATTTACGGAAGACGGCCAGCCGCGATCATGCGTGCGTACAGAATATTTGGCGATAGCCAAATGACGATATCGTCGAATTCGCCATTCGGCGCCGTCTCGCCGGCGCGTTCGTGGCTGACGAAAGTGACATTATTGCCGGCGGCGTTCGGGTTGGGATTGGCGTTCTCGTCGATGCGCGTGCCACCGGGGTCGAGTCGTGCGGTATTGGCTCCGGTCGAGTAGATAACTGCGACGGCGTCGTTCACTAAAGATGACGTCGCGGCACAGGAAGTGGCTGAAATACCTGTCGCGGTTGAGCAAACATGCAGGTCGGGACGCAAATTGGCCATGGTTACATTGCGCATTTCACCTCCCGACGAAGGTACTGTACCCATACCCGTAAAGTCGAAATTTTTCGAGACAGGGGCCACCGTGCCAGTCGGTATTATGTCCTTGTCGCTAACTGCGTAGCGAACACGGTTATTCCAGGCATCCAACACGTAGCCATTCCCATCCGACGGTCCAACCCCTAATGTGACACCTGGGACGAATCCATCAAGAAAATTCGCGCAGTTGCCGTTAATAGTGTTTCCGCCTGCTCCGGGGGCTTCTACGCCGTTGCTCGTGGCCGAAGCAGGGCACGGCAGTCGGCCGTTCGCTGCGGCGAAACCGATCAACGCCTCGCGAATTTCCAGCAATGTCTTCTGCGTCTCCGCCACCCGGCGTAACTCGATTTGCGTGGTAAAGGGAATCAATATACCGGCGAACAGGGCGCCCAAGATCAATAGAACAATGGCAAGTTCGATGAGCGTAAATCCCCGCACATGATTGGTTTTTACGCGAACGGTTTTCACAAGTGGCTCAGTAGAATACGCGATCATTGAAGGAACTCGATGGCGCGGTTTTGCGATCGAACACCAATCCCGTAATCAGATCAACATTGGCGGCGCTGTCGTAATAATCCTTCGGATCGGCGCTAGGGCGCGTTTGAGGCGTAGCTTTCTGCGCAGTCACCGCCAGCGAGCGACCCGCCAAGATCGCGAGAAATTTCACGTCGGCGCGCTCGATAGCTGAATCCAAATTCACGGTGAGGCACCGGTTTCCCGGAGTTACGTCGCAGGTCACGCCGCCGCCGCTTGCCACATAGGCTTCGCTGACAGCGCCGAGCGTCAACTCATTCCAGCTATTCTCGCCATACCAACTTGGCAACTCCGGATAGACCCGAATGCCGGACGTTGTGATCTTCCCGGTCCCGCCGGTAATCCATCCTTTGCCCCTAGGCGCCGGAGGCGTCGGATCGGGAATTGCTCCATCATCAGTCAAATCGGAATCTTGAAAATCCTCAACTGTGACACAGGAATTTGTCGTGGAAAGGCAAGTCGCCAACAAACCCGAATTGCGGACGACTTGACGGGTTGCCACAGCGCTCGCCGTTGCAGGCATCGGAGTTGACACGAAAGTTCCCGATGCTGGATAGGTAATGCTCACGAGGCGGCTGGTAACGGTCAACGGGAGCAAGGCCGGGTTTGTAATAACACCCTGACAATCGACGGATCGCGATCCTTGCGCACGCCACGTACAGACCCCGTTTGGGACCACTGAGCCGGCGGTGTTGCGCACTGCGTTGGCGCTTATAGTGCCACTGGTCGAAATCGTGCCGCCAGTGATGAGCCACGTGAAGTCCGTCTTAAACGTTCGCCCGACAGAGTGAAAGGGGATTAGCCCAACGCGCGTCAGTGGAACGGAATAAAAACTCGCGGGATCGCTCGGATTCGCAAACGGCGCGAGCCAAGGGTAGCTTGTCCGCCCGGCGGGAGAATAAGTTTGGCTGAAACGCTCGATCGCGGCTTTTACCTCGAGTCCCACGCGGTCCTCAAGCTTGGACATCAACTCATCGATGGTGATGTAAAGCAGACGGTCATTGAACGTTTCGCTTGCCGCTGCTTGGATGAAATCGTTATCCAAATCAGCGTTGCTAAATGATAGGATGCAAGGTGGACTCGGGCACTCGGTTGTGACACCGGTAACCGTTACGGTCGTTGCATCAAGGTATTGGTTGGCCCCCGCCAAGTTGGGGGACGTTGGTCGGGATTGGCCGTTGATCGCTGGGCCCGGCATGATAACCACCACCGCAACTCGATTCGATAATACGGCACCGGCGGCATCTCTGACCGTCAGCCAGGGATAGGGCAAGGAGATCGGTGTGCCCAGCAGTTTCTCTGGACAAATGAAGCTGATATAAGAAAAAGCAAGAATGTCGGAGTTGAGGAATTCTAGGCAGTTGGGCGCGGCGAGGTTTGCGGACACTGCGTACCAGGGCATGACGCCTGTTACGTCATTTTCGCTGAAAGCGGCGTAAGACAACCCCAATGTGCGCCATGGCAAGCGACCCAAACAACGGAGCTTGGCGCCGGTGTCTTCGTCCGTTTGGAGCGGTAGCCCGTTGAGGCGAGTTGCGTCGTAACAACCGGTCTCCGAGTCGCCGTTGTAGTTGCGGGTGGCCGGGGTGTCCGATATCACATCGGGGCGCGGCATATCCCCCGGCCGCTGCGAAGCCCCTGAAGCCGATAGGCTGTAGGCAAGTAGCGCATCTCGCGCCGAGTACAGCAGCTCTTGAGATTGCCGGTGCCGTTCAGATCTAAGCGACGCCGGTGATAGATAGCCCACCAAAAAATAGCTCGCGGCAAGCATTAGGACCACGAAAGTCAGCAATAGTCCGAGGCCACGTTGTCGATTACCAAAGTTAACAAAATCTAGGCCTGCGGGTCTTAGATTTTCCCGGTTACCGCAGCGCATGACTTGGTGCGACAAGGGTAGGCGTGCTGTAATTAAGTCCATCGCGGATTGCGCCGAAGTTAATCAGAGGTTGCTCGACTATTTCCCCGCTTATATTGCGGAAAATGGTTAAGCCAAATCGTGTTGTTCCCACTACTCCGAATCACTTTTCCGGTTATCTTAGGATCCGGTAAACGGACCGATTCGCTTTCTTCGTCCGGATATTTCGCCTCGCGCGGCGAACTTTCTATTTTTGCAACGCTTGCGTTCGGTTTGGCGTTGGGCGACAGGCGCTTTTCGTTCATCGCTTTACGTTCCGAAGCGTTGAAAAACAAACGGCCGAGCTCTTCTGCGCTCAACGCCGGTGTGCCGAACAAGATTGTCCCGAGCCATAGCCAAACAAGTATTCGTGAGATCACGACGATTTCTCTTTCACGGTAATCCATTGCATCGTGCAAGCGCCTGCAAGATTGGACTCCAGGCCACCGGACGCGCCCAGGGATTGGCGTTTGAGCACGCAGGAATCCAGTATAAAAATACCGGGGGCTCGAGCCTTGAAATCAGCAAGAAAATCGAGCAAATCCTGTTCGTGAAACACGGTGAATTGGAGATCGATTTTGCTGGAAAACGCGGCGACGTTGCTCGCTTCCGCGCCGAGCGGGCGTTGGGCGGCGATATCGTAGTCGATGGTAAAAATCTGATGGCGATCGCGCAACTGCTTGATGGTCTCGATCCAGTCCAAACGCTTTTCCTCGCCAAATAACCCGCGAGTTCTAAGTTCGCCGTAGGTCATTTGGTTCTCGTTGAAGTATTTTTGCTGAGCGCGCGCGTTGTCAAGCTGGGCGCGTGTCGCGTTCAAACGCCGTTGGGCGGAGTCCTGCTCGCCTTCCACCATATGCCGGTATTGCCACGAACCGACCCACCAGACCGCGCTCAACACGATCGCCGCTGTCAAGAATAACAGCGCGCCGCGCAACAATTCCACATCGCCTTGCTTCAGCTTGATCATGGCCGAGGCGGCAGCACAATTTTTAGGGCGAAGCGGGCGTCGCTGTCCTCCTGGACCGCCTTGGCGCTGCCACGCAGGCCGACCTTGGCGCTTGGATTGAGAGGTTGCGCTAGAACGGTTACCTTGGCGCCCAAGCCGGTCTGGATCGCCTGCACCAGGGATTCGATCTGTTGCAGCGCCTTGCGATGATTCTGGTCGAAAGGCTCAAGGCGGGCAGCCAAGGCAAGCACTTGGTAGTTTTGACCGGTCACCGCCAGAGGGGTGTCTGCCGGGACGCCGGGCTGGTTGACGCCGCCCGCTTGTGATTGCGCCGGAATGTCCATCCCCAGCGCGGTACTGCTTATGGAGAACCGGTTTGGATCCTTGGTCAATGCCCAGCTTAGGTCCGACAACTGCGCGTTAGGAAAACGCGACCAGACTCGGCTCAGGCCGACGACAGCGCGGGTAAAATCCGGCACGTCTCTAACGGTCTGATTGTAAAAACTCACGATATTGCTCATCACATCCGGCGCAACATGGGTCGCCGGCAGGCCACGCATGATGATCTGGCGCTCGTTTTCGATGCGCGTCGTTTCATCCTGAATTTGCCGCACCTGAGTTGCCGTCAATTTTCCATCGACGAAATTGGCGCTGCCTAGCGAGGCACTGACTAACAACACAGCCGCGCCCGTGGCGACGGCTATCTGTTTCAGCCGCCAAATAAATGCGCGACGCATGTCGTCCGGTTGCGCAAAATGATTGTGATGGGCAGCACGGCCGAGTAAATGTAAGAGTAGCCATTCCGCATCTGAGTTGTTCAATGGCCGCCTCACGCCCACGCTTTTCGCAACCTGGGAAATATCGAAGAATTGGTAGGTCAGTCCCGGTTGATCGAAGGACGCGGTCGCGGTGTTGCCGAGTTCCGGTGGATGAGCGACAACGCACACTTGCAATTCTTCGCCGGTCTCAAAAAAACGCAGACTTTCCAGATATTGCCAGGTCTTTCGCACTTCCTCGCTGATCGCCGTCAGTAGATTCTGGGAAGCTTGCGCGGGTAATGGCGTCATTCGGCTAAACTTGATCTGCCCGGATTGAATGTAGTTCTGGCGCAAGTGGTCGCCCTGGTGCAAGGTCACCAACAAGACGTGCTTCGCCGTGACGCCAAGGGGCTTGAGTAGCCGCGGCGACAAAAGTGGCGCCGAGTAGATGCCAACTAGCGGAGCGCGCTCGGCCTCGATCGCGCGCAACCAGGGCGCAAGTAACTCGATATTAGTAACGGATGTGTAGAGCACGCGGTCATCACGCCGGCCGGTAGTTTCACGACCCTGCACCAAGGCGTGGCGATAGGGCGTGGCGCGATAAATTTGCGCCAGCTTGCGATACAGCAGCGCACGTCTGTCGCCGCCGCGAACATGAGGGATGGTGTCGAGGCGAAAATCTTCTTCGATTAAATCGACGAGGAAATAGACACGCAGCTTCCACCAGCGTTTGAGATAGGCGGCAAACGCCGACTGTCCCGATTCGTCGACGCCGAAGGATTCGGTTGCAAGAACTTTCCCATCGCGCCAAATCGTCGACAGCAGTCGTTCGTTGGTGAGGTAAAGCAGGTGCTTCCGGTACATGTCGACGGTTAAATTTTGACCTTGCTGATGGCGTCGTAGATCGGCCCGAATACCGGCAGCAGCGTCATCACCAAAATAGCGCCGATGACCAGGATCGTGATGGGCTCGATCAAGCGTTGCACCGCTTCAATGGCTTCCTTGACATCGCGGGTGTAAAAATAGCTTACGTTGTTCAGTGCGGTGTCCAATCCTCCCGTCGCCTCTCCTACTCTAAGCATACGCAGTACCAAAGGCGGAAACAGACCGACGCTCTGAAATCCCTCCGTCAAGCTTTTTCCTTCGGAGATGGCGCGCCCGACCTCCCTGAGACCGTATTCGATTACTTTGTTACCTGAGATTTTTTCCGAAATGCGTATGCACTCGAGGATGCTGATGCCCGACGCATACATCAACGCGAAGAATGTCGAGAAGCGCGCCAGAATAATCCGCCGGTTCACCGCGCCGATAAGGGGCAGCCTGAGTTTTAGCTCGTCCAGTCGATAACGGAACTTGCTGTTCGATTGCGCCAATGCGCCGAAAGCGAACAACATCACTATGGGGATTGCCAGGATCACGTACCAATAGTTGACGAAAAAGCCGGAAACGGCGATCAGGACTTTCGTGCTCGTGGAAATATCCGAGTCCAGCGTCCGGATCACCGTGGCTAGTTTCGGCACGAGGTAGATCATCAGGAAAAACACCACCCCCAACACGACCACGCCGGTGATCGCCGGATAGATCACGATGTTGCGCGTTTGTTTTGCGATCTCGTCCTGCCACTTCAGATTTTCAGTCAGCTTGAGCAGCACTTCGCCGAGCTGACCGCTTTGTTCACCGGCTTGCACCAAGCTAACGAAGACCGTATCGAATAGTCGTGGATGGCCGGCCAATGCTTCCGATAGCGTTTTTCCGCCCTCGATGGTTTCAATCAGATTGGCCAACACCTCGCGGAAGTGGGGCTTTTCCAC
>JAYTGZ010000169.1:0-6760 GCA_043733025.1 Pseudomonadota bacterium
GCCGCTGGTGGGACGCGAACAAGAGCTCGGTCTGTTATTCGAACGTTGGCAGCAGGCGCAGGAAGGCGAAGGCCAAGTCGTGCTGTTGTCGGGCGAGCCCGGTATTGGCAAGAGCCGTATCTTGAGTACGCTGCGCGAGCGGCTCGAAGCACAAGATGCACAAACGCTGCGTTTCCAGTGCTCGCCCTACCACGTCAACAGTGCGTTCTACCCGACCATCGACAACTTCGAGCGGGCGTTGAAATTCAACCGGGACGAAACGGCCGAATCCAAGCTCGATAAGCTCGAAGCGTTGATCGTTGGCCAATACGGACGCCCCCTAAGCGATGTTCGCTTCGTTGCCTCCATATTGTCCATTCCCTGCGAGCAGCGCTACGGGCCACTCGCGATGACGCCACAAAAACATAAGGACGAGACGCTGCGTACCTTGGTCGACCTCACCGAAGCGGCCGCCAGGAAACAACCCACGGTAATGCTGTACGAAGATGCGCATTGGGCCGATCCCACCAGTCTTGAGGCGCTCGATCTGTTGATCGACCGCGTCAGCCGCATTCCGCTGCTGATCGTGCTTACCCATCGGCCGGAGTTCCAACCGAGGTGGGGCACCACGGACATGTCACCGCGCTGAACCTACCCAAGCTCACGCGCGCGCAAAGCGGCGCGATCGTGTCCAAGCTAACAAGTGGTAAGGCACTCCCCGCTGACCTGCTGGAGAGAGTCCTGGCCAAGACCGATGGCGTGCCGTTGTATGTGGAAGAACTCACCAAGGCCATCCTCGAATCCGGCGAGCTGAACGAGGCCGGTGACCATTACAACTACGCCGGCGCCGCGCGCGGCGTCATCATTCCGGCCACGCTGCGAGACTCGCTCATGGCGCGTCTCGATCGTTCCTCCCAAGTGAAAGAGATCGCGCAGATTGGCGCGGCTATCGGGCGCGAGTTCAGTTACGAGCTCATTGCGGCGGTCGCACCCCACACCCAAACTAAGCTCGACAGCGCGCTCAACCAGTTGACCGAATCGGGGCTGGCGTTCCGTAGAGGCAACCTACCCGAAGCGCAATTTACCTTCAAGCACGCGCTGGTGCAGGATGTGGCTTACGAGTCACTGCTCAAGAGCCGTAGACAAGCGCTGCACGCCAAGATCGCGCACGTGCTCGACAAACAGTTCCCCGACACCAAAAACAGCGAACCCGAGCTGCTCGCGCACCACCTGACGGCAGCGGGCGAGACCGAGACGGCGATGGGCTACTGGCAGAAAGCGGGCGAGCTGGCCATCACACGTCTGGCGCTCAACGAAGCAATCTCGCACCTAAACAATGGCATGGAGCTCATCGGCACGCTTCCCAAGTCACCGAAGCGCGATGCCAGTGAATTGGACCTGCGCACTCCGCTCGGCACGGCATGGCTAGCGCTCAACGGCTGGACAGCGCCTGAGGTGTGGGACAGCCTCCACCCGGCGCTCGGGCTGGCCAAGTCCCTCAGTCGCCACGAGGCGTTACTGCCGATCTACTACGGACTGTGGGCTAGCGTGCACACGCAGGGGCGCGTCGCTGAGGCCCTCGACTGGGTTCATGAAATGCTGGCTTCTGCAGAAGCCAGCGGCGACCAGGATTTGTTGATCTCGGGGCACAGGACGGCATGCGTCACCTACTATTGTCGGGGAAACTTGACCCAGTCACGCGAGCATGCCGACAAAGTGCTGGCGCTATACAGCGAGGAGCAGCACCGCCACCTCGCGGACATCATGAACATGGACCCGAAGACGACTGTCGGCATCTACGCCTCCCTTGGAACCTGGGTGCTCGGCTATCCGGATCGTGCCGTGCAGTTGAGTGATGCCAACTATGCGCATGCCCGTCGGCGCGGCCACCCTTTCGACCTCGGCTACGCACTCACCCAGGGCAGCCTAGTTTGGAAGTTTCGCTCCGAACCCGAGCCTATTCTGACGCGCGCCGAGGAGGCCGAGCGGCTGGGCCGGGCGCACAGTCTGCCCTTTATCTCCGAAGTGCTGGCGCAGATATACAAAGGCATCGCCTGGCTGCTGGCAGGGCGCCTCACGGAAGGCGTTCCACATCTGCGGTTTGCAATGGAAAAGTGGAACCCGCATGGCGGCGGGTTGTGGATGCCTTACTTTCGAGCGACCTTGGCCGAAGGATTAGCCCTCAGCGGCGAGCTCGAGGGTGGATTGCGTTTGATCGAAGACAGTCTCAACCAGATTGCACGGCCGGGCTGGGAAGAACGCTCGCACCTGGCGGAGGTGCTGCGGCTCAAAGGTTGGATGCTGCAGCAGCAGGGAAGGCTAGCGGCGGCAGAAGACAACTACCTCGCCTCACTCGACGTTGGACGCGAACAGCAGGCGAAGTCGTGGGAATTGCGCACCTCGACCAGTCTTGCGCGGCTTTGGCAATCGCAGGGCAAACGGAAAGAGGCTTTCGATCTACTCGCGCCCGTTTACAACTGGTTCACCGAAGGCTTCGATACCCATGATCTGCCGGAAGCGAAGGCACTGCTGGATAGACTCCAGGCATAGTGTCATCGGCGTACCGCTCGGAAGGAACCTGGTATCACGGTCCAGATTTCTGAACAAAAAGCGCACACAGCCTGAATCGTGTCGGCGGCACAGTTCCTCCCTTTTCTAAAGGGAGGCTAGTGGCAGCATTTGCTAGGTGGCCTCGGGCCATACTTATGCTACTGGCAGGGATTTCGCGGCGGTTATTTTCGCGCCGTCCCGAATAGTAAGCGCCGGCAAATCCCCCTAATCCCCCTTTAGCAAAGGGGGAAAGAGAAATTTTACGAGCACCTTGCCTGGGAGCCAATACCGGTGTGGCTCCCTGATTGGCATGTCCGCGAAGCCTTATTCCGTGCCGCTCTTGGCTTGATGCCCTTGTCCACTTACTTGCGAAATCCCGAAGCCGCCGCCGGACGGTGTCTGCAACACGAATACATCGCCGGGCTGCAGCTCGACTTCATGTTGCGCGCCGAACTCTTCGATGCGGCCATCAGCGCGTTCTACCCAGTTGCGTCCGCATTCTCCTGGCTCGCCACCGGCGAGACCAAAGGGCGGCACGCGGCGATGGTTGGCCAGAATCGCAGCGGTCATCTTCTCAAGGAAGCGCATGCGCCGCGTCGTGCCATCCCCGCCGCGATGCTGGCCCGCGCCGCCGCTGCCGCGGCGTATCTCGAAGCTTTCCAGGCGAACTGGAAATCGCCATTCCAAAACCTCCGGGTCAGTCAGCCGCGTATTGGTCATGTGCGTGTGCACGGCGCTGGTTCCATCGTGATCGGGTCCGGCACCGCTGCCGCCACAAATGGTTTCGTAATTCTGATAGCGCTCATTGCCCCAGGTGAAATTGTTCATTGTCCCCTGCGCCGCCGCTTGCACGCCGAGCGCGCCGTAAAGCGCGTCGACTATCGCTTGCGAGGTTTCCACATTACCCGCCACCACCGCGGCGGGATAGCGCGGCTTAAGCATGGAACCCTCGGGAATCACCAGCGTAAGCGGCCGCAAGCATCCCGAGTTGAGGGGAATATCGTCATCGACCAGCGTACGAAACACATACAGCACCGCCGCCTTGCACACCGACGAGGGCGCGTTGAAGTTACTCGCTTGTTGCGGCGAGGTGCCGGTGAAGTCGATCACCGCCGTGCGCGCCGCGCGATCGATACGAATCGCGACGACCACCCGGGCTCCGTTATCCATTTCGTATTCGAAGCGGCCATCCGTCAACACCGTGAGCAGGCGCCGCACCTGCTCCGCGGCATTGTCTTGCACGTGACCCATATAAGCCTGCACGGCTTCCAGGCCATGCTCGTCAATTATGCCGCGGACTTCCTGAATGCCTTTGTTGCAGGCCGCGATTTTCGCTTTCAAGTCGCCGATGTTTTGATCGGGATTGCGCGCTGGATAGCGCCCCGACGCGAGCACCGCGCGAATCTCCGCCTCGCGGAAACGGCCGTTCTCGATCAGCAATTCGTCGTCGAACAACACGCCCTCCTCCTCGACGCTGTTGCTATGGGGCGGCATGGAACCGGGCGTGATGCCGCCGATATCGGCGTGGTGGCCGCGGGCCGCGACGAAGAACAGCACGCGGCTTCCACGATCGTCAAATACCGGCGCGACCACGGTGACATCGGGAAGATGGGTGCCACCGTGGTAAGGCGCGTTGATCACCCAAACGTTGCCGGGTTTTAGCGGATGCTTGCTTTGTAACACCGTCAACACGCTCTCGCCCATGGAACCCAGATGCACCGGGATGTGGGGCGCGTTGGCGATCAAGCCGCCATCGGGATCGAACAGCGCGCAAGAGAAATCCAAGCGCTCTTTGATATTGACCGAATAGGCCGTGTTGGCGAGCGCGATCCCCATCTGCTCGGCGATGTTCATGAAGCGATTATGGAATATTTCCAGCATCACCGGATCGACCTTCGTGCCGGCGGCAACGTCTCTTCTGAGTGCGGTCACGCGCGACAGCACTAAGTCGCCGCGAGCGGAGAATTCGCCTTGCCAGCCGGGCTCGATTACCGTGGTGGCATTAGTGTCGATGACAATGGCCGGGCCGGTGATTATGTGCCCAGGGCGCAGATCGGCCCAATCGTAGATTGGCGCATTGACTGGCTCGCCGCCGGTGACGATGTCGGCCGTGGTGCGTGGCATTAGCGGCAATAACGGGGTTACGCGTTGTGGCATCATCGCTTCGCTCGCCCGATCGTCTCGCGGACTCGCCGCCTCCACCGAAACGGCATCGGCAATGAGGCGCTTATCCGACATGAGAAAACCATAGCGCTGCTGGTAAACGGATTCGAATCGCCGCAGCGCGTCCGCCACGTTGTCGTAGTCGATTTCCAACGGCGTATCGGTGCCGTCGTATTTCAGATGTACGCGGCGCTGAATGCTCGCGGTTTGCGGGTCAACGCCTTGCAGTGCCAGTTCTTCTTTCACGCTGTGCGTCAATTCGCCGAACAGCGTTTCCAATAGTGCAACGGCGGGATAGTCGAAGGTGCTCTCGGCGGTCTTCTCGCGCATGACGCGAGTTTGCGCGACACCGATGCCGTAGGCCGACAGCACACCGGCGAGCGGATGAACCAAGATGGAGCGCATGCCGAGTGTATCCGCCACGCGGCAGGCGATCTGTCCGCCGGCGCCGCCGAAACTCACCAACGCGTACTGGGTGACATTGAAGCCGCGCTGCACGGAAATATGTTTAATGGCGTTGGCGACATTCTCCACGGCCACTTGCAGGAAGCCGTCGGCCAATTGCTCAGGAGTGATTGTTTTTCCAACGGACGCACTGACTTCGCGCGCGAATGCCGCGAATTTTTCGGCCACGATGGCGGTGTCGATGGGTTGATCGCCGGTGGGGCCGAATACTTTTGGGAAAAACTCGGGATGGATTTTGCCGGCCATCACGTTGGCATCGGTCACCGTCAGCGGCCCACCACGCCGGTAACACGCCGGGCCGGGATTCGCGCCGGCTGACTCGGGACCGACGCGGTAGCGCGATCCGTCGAAACGCAGGATCGATCCCCCACCAGCCGCGATGGTGTGAATCTGCATCATCGGCGCCCGTATGCGCACGCCCGCCACCACGCTGTCGAAGGTACGCTCGTAACCGTCCGCGTAGTGGGCAACATCGGTGGATGTGCCGCCCATGTCGAAACCGATGAAGCGATTGAACCCTGCGCGCTCGGCGACGGTTTGTGCGCCGACGATGCCGCCCGCCGGGCCAGAGAGGATGCTGTCCTTGCCTTGAAAGCGCCGCGCCTCCACCAGACCGCCGTTGGATTGCATGAACAGCAACGGGCTGCCCCGTAGTGAATCCGCCACTTGATCGACGTAGCGCCGCAGCAGCGGCGCTACAAAAGCATCGACCACGGTGGTATCACCGCGACTGACGATCTTCATCAACGGGCTGACTTGATGTGACACGGACACCTGGGTAAACCCCACGACGCGCGCCAGTTCCGCCGCGGCCAGCTCGTGCGCCGTGTAACGATAGCCGTGCATGAACACTATGGCACAGGCACGCAAGCCTCTGGCGTATGCCTCACCCAAGGTGGTCCTCAGCGCGGCACGATCCAGCGCACGCACCACTTCGCCGTGGGCGCCGATACGCTCGTCCGCTTCGATCACCTCGCGGTACAACATATCCGGCAACTCGATCTTGCGCGCGAATAGCTTTGGCCGCGCCTGGTAGCCGATGCGCAGCGCATCGCGAAAGCCCTTGGTGATGACCAGCAAGGTAGGCTCACCCTTGCGTTCAAGCAAGGCGTTCGTCGCAACCGTCGTACCCATTTTCACGGCGGCGATGCGCTGGTGCGGGATCGGCTCATCGGTGCGCAGGCCGAGAAAATCGCGGATGCCCTGGATGGCCGCGTCGGCATAGCGCCCCGGATTGTCGGACAACAACTTATGGGTCAGGATGGCCCCGTCGGGCCGACGTGCCACGACATCGGTAAACGTACCGCCGCGGTCTATCCAGAACTGCCAGTTTTCAGCCATGTTTCTTGGTTTTTACGTTACGATAGAGTGTTAGTCACGTCTCGGCCGGGTCGATCGTTGTCCAAACGGCCTCAAGGTCGCGAGAGGAAACACAAACCTCTACACGTTCGCCCCGTGGTTCGCTACAATGATGTCACAAAAGAGGGATTGTCATGTTAGCCGACACGATCGCGGATACTTTGGAGAAGAAGATAGCTGAATTGGGCTTGCCCCTGGCTGTCGACTTGTGGAACGAGAAACAAGTGCAGGGCAAGATGCCAGC
>JAYTGZ010000170.1:0-5118 GCA_043733025.1 Pseudomonadota bacterium
ATTTGATTTACAGCGTGGTGTGGTCGAAGTGAACCTGGATCCCACGGCCAAAGGATATCGCCGGCGGCTGGAACGAAAAAACACCGAAATCCTTTCCCCTTTCCTGCTGCCGGCTATCAACGTGGTGCTTGCTGATATCTTTCGTTAGTTCGTTGTCGCGCGCAAGCTTCCCCAAAGCTTAAGAATTCGTTGAAGAATCCGCAACCGTCATGTCGGTCGAGACGGAACGCGGATCCCGTGTCCCCCAGCGTCCGCTTGCCTGCGCAAGGAAGAATTCGCTCAGCGCGCGATTGAATGCGTCGGGCTCTTCGATGTTCAACGTATGCCCCGTACGCGGCAGCACGACCAGCGCCGAGGTCATGATCTGCCGCTTGAGAAACAACGACGCTTCCAGGCAAGGCTCGTCTTCGTCACCCGTCAAGACCAAAGTCGGAGCGTCGATTTTCGCGATCGACTCTTTCAGTTCCCACAGGGACGGCCGCTGCGCTTGCACGCCGCGCATCGTTAACGCGGATCCCTGCGCCGAGTGCCGCGCCAGTTGATCGGCGAATTCGCGCCAAGCGCGCGGGTCTTTGTTTTGCAGTTGAACGCGCGCCGGACCGAGTGCATATTGCTGCGCCAAATACTTGCCGCCATGCCACTCGATGTTCTGCGCCACCGCTTCCGCTTCACTGCGAAAGCGCGCTTTTTGTGTTGGCTCCGAGCCATAGCCACAGCCGGCGATGACCAAGGACAGCGCGCGTTGCGGATAGGTGATGCCTACATGCACTGTCGCGAAACCGCCCATGGACAGCCCGACGATATGCGCTTTGCCTAGGCCTAAATGATCCATCACCGCGATCACATCGTCGCGCGCATTTTGTTGCGAATAGGCATTGGGATCGCCGGGCACGTCGGACGGCGGGTAACCGCGCGCGCTGAACGCGATGCACCGATAGTAGCGCGAAAAAAATCGCACCTGCGGTTCCCAACTGCGATGGTCCCCGGCGAACTCGTGTACGAACACGATGGGCGTACCGGAACCGGTTTCTTCGAAATAGAGCTTCACTCCGTCGCGGGTGGTTGCGTAGGCCATCGATTATTTCCAATAACTCGGGATCTGATCGACGGGTTTTTCAATCACATCTTCCAACCAGAATTTTGCGCGCTCGCGATGTTTCTGTTGCGACAGCCGATCGTTTCGTTGCTTGGCGAATACGTAACCCGCTTCGTTGTCCAGCGCGACCAGTATCAAGCGCTCATAGATGAATTGCCGCTCGCGATCGTTGTTCGCTTGAAATTTAACGTCCTTCGCCAGGTCTCGCCTAAAGCGCTTGGTCAACACTTCTATCTGCGCTCGGTCCGGTCCCTTTCCCTGCGAGTAAACATTGTAGGTCAGCGAAACGAAGAACGCATAGGATCGTGCGATGTCGTTCAATTCCCAGCCGCGCGTCACGGCGTGGGCTTTGTATTTTTCCAGATATGCGATCGCCTTCTGCTGGCTCTTAACGGCGTCTTTTTGATTTTTTTCTTGGCTAGCATACCAGCCCGGCGCAGTGTAGGCGGCTACCGGCGTGAAGGTCGTTGAACAACCGGCGGGCGTTTTCTCGCAAGGTTGTTTACTCGCCGTGGCGCCGCTTGAAGGGGGCGCGGGCGGTTTCTTCGCTTCAGCGGGCACCGCGGGTTTCGCGGGTTTCTTGAAAGTATCTTCTATCTTGACCTGGGCGATGCTGGCAGACAGTCCGAGACCGAAAAAGATCATCCCGAAAAGAATTCTTAATCGCCGCGGAACTTGATGCATTAATAATCTTTCCCTTGAAATCTCAGCGGGGTCGCACGGCGCCGTGCCGCGGCATACGTGCCAAAACCCCTCAGTTGCCTCGGAATCGCGGCGCCCGTTTTTCCAAGAACGCGCTGCGGCCTTCCGCGTAGTCCTGGCTCTTGAAACAAGATTCATACAGCGCCTGAACTTTCGCCATATCGCGCTCGGTGCTGGGCCGCGAGACTTCGCGCATCGCGAATTTCGCCGCGGCTAAAGTCATGGGCGCGTTAGCTACGATTGCATCGCAATAGGCGGCGAATCCTTGTTCAAACGCTTGGCGGGGAAAGACCCGATTCACCACGCCGATTTCTTTCGCCTCGGAGGCATTCAGCTTGTGCGCCGAGAAAAACAAATCGCAGGCATTGCTCGGGCCGATCACCTGGATCATGCGCTCGATGCCGCCGAATTCGTAGCCCAGCCCAAGCTTGCCCGCGGGCATGAGAAACACCGCCTCATCGGAACAAAAACGTAGATCGCAGTCCAGTGCTAATGCCAGACCGCCGCCGACGCAGGCGCCGCGTATCTTGGCGAGCAATGGCTTAGGAAAATCCAGCAGCGCGGCGGTGGCGACTTTGAGGGCTTCGTTGTATTGGTTCAGTGCCTCGCCGTGGATGCGCTTCTCGCCGAACTGCGAAATGTCCGCGCCGGCGGCGAAGTGTTCGCCTTCGCCTGTTAGAACGACGACCCGAATCTCCTTATCGTCGGCGAATGCGTGGAGCAACGACGGAAAACTACGCCACATGTCGAAGGTGAGCGCGTTGCGTTTCGCCGGATTGGACATGACGATCCAGCCGATCGCGCCGTCCTTGCGCGTGATGAGTTGGGCGGTGTGTGCCGAGCCATTCATAGTACGATTTTGCGTTCTCGCAGTTCGGTGACTTCCGCGTCAGTGTATCCCAACTCGGCCAGGAGCACGGCGCTATCTTGGCCGAGTTCCGGCGTCGCGGCGCGCATCGTTGCCGGTGTGCGCGAGAGCTTCACCGGCTGACTCAGCAAATTAATTGTTCCCAGTTTGGCGTGTTCGACACTCGCTACGCATTGTAGGTGCTGCACCTGCGGATCGGCGAAGACTTGATCCATGGCGTAGATCGGCCCGCAGGGAACGCCGGCTGCATTGAGTTGCGCGACCAGCGCGCCGCTAGTGTAAGTGGCGCTGGTTTTGTTGATCTCGGCGTTGAGCGCGACGCGATTGTCGGAGCGCTTGGCTTCCGAATCAAAGCGCGGATCGCTCAACAATTCATCGCGCGTAATCGCTTGGCACAAACGCTGCCAACTACCTTCACCGGACGCGGCGATGTTGATATGGCCGTCGGTGGTTTTGTAGACAGACGTCGGCATACTGGTGGGATGATCGTTGCCCGCTTGTAGAGGCACTTCGCCGGACATCAAATAGCGCGCGGCTTGAAAATCCAGCATCGCAATTTGCGAGTGCAGCAGCGATGTTTGCACCCATTGCCCTTCGCCCGAGGTTTCGCGCTCCATGAGTGCGATTAGGATGCCGAGCGCCGCGTAAAGTCCGGCGCTGGAATCGGCTACGGCGATGCCGGCGCGCACCGGGCCTTGCCCCGGCAAGCCGGTAATGGCCATCAGCCCGCCCATGCCCTGGGCGATTTGATCGAAGCCGGGCCGGGTGGCGTAGGGACCATCCTGGCCGAAGCCCGAAATGCTGGCGAGAATGATGCGCGGATTGATTTGCTTGAGCGATTCGTAATCGATGCCCAAACGAAATTTCACATCCGGCCGATAATTCTCGACGATCACGTCGGCGGTCGCGGCAAGTTTCTTGAAAATCGCGAGTCCGTCCGCCGTTTTTAGGTTCAGTGCGATGGAACGCTTGTTGCGATGCAGATTCTGAAAATCAGAACCGTGCCGTGGTCCACCCATATTCTCATTGGGATCCACGCCCGGTGGCGACTCGATCTTGACCACATCGGCGCCGAAGTCGGCAAACATGCGCACGCAGGTCGGCCCCGCACGAACGCGGGTGAGATCAAGGACGCGCAACTTCTTCAAGGCGGATGCGGATGGCGGCATGACGGGACTAGAGACGAGATGGGTCTATTATCCCCGAGTGGGGTTTCGCGTTCAATCAGAAATTGCCGGGCATGGCGCGTGCAGTCCCAGAATTGTAGGATGGGTTGAGCGCCAGCAAAACCCATCTCGGGCATGGAAAAACCCATCGTCACGATTGGCGCTGGCGATGGGTTTCGCTACGCACTGCCCATCCTAAGGAACTACTTATTCCTTTTTTGTAGTCAATCCCTTGACGATTTCACCTAATTGATTGAGCGACTCCTGGTCCTCGAATCTCACGTTTTCCGACCCCCTGCAGCGCGGATCAGTACGTTGCAATGCGCCGAACATGGCTCGCGTCACCGGGATCGGGTCGCAGCCGTGGTCGTTTTCACAGACGAAATCGAATTCCGGTTTTGCTTTCACGTGGCAAGCGAAACAATTTAAGTTGAAGCGATTGTTCACCTCGGCGAATCCACGCGTGAAAATTTTCTGGCCTTCCTTGGATACGTCGATCCAAAAGAATTCCCAATCGCGCGTCGCGGGGCTGAAACCCTTGCCGTGTTTGACCATCACTTCGTTCGGCATCAACTGCAGCACCGAGCCGATAGGATAATCGCCGCTCCCCGCCTTGGCGACGGCTACGGTACCTTCAAGATTGCCAAGCAAATTGTCGACGAAAAATTGTTTGACCGGCGTCATCTCGGTGATGCATTTAAACGAGTTATCGTCAACCTTGATTTGCCCCGGTGGGGTATCGGCCGCGTTGGCGTAGCTCGTAAACAGCAGGCACAGCATCCAGCGCCAAGCGATATTACTTGGCTTCTTGGTATTCATAGTTGTTACTCCTCAATTGAAATTGGGCTCATTCGGGTGAACAATGCGCTGAGCCCATCGCACAATGTTCTTGAATTGCGGCACGTCAGTTGAATCGAATTGATCCCCACGGCGTGGACCAGCTTTGTAACTGCGACGATATATTACACCATGTTGATCTGAGTGTTGCAATGAGGCGAGGAACTCACGACCCTTGCCGGCAAAGCCCCCGTGGACATTGGTTCTTTGCTTGGTCAACTGCGCGGACTGTAGGATGAATGGGGCGCAAGCGAAATCCTGCATTGGCATGAAAAACCCTTTGGCACGATTAGCGCGGGCGCTGGGGATTGCTGCGCGCTACCCATCCTACATATTCCGCGAAAGGAGACGAGCTTAAATATCCATGCGGTGCATCGCCGGCGAGAAAGCGGTCAACAGCCGTTTCTAGAATAATCTCAACATCAGTAAAATGCGTTATTGTGTGGATA
>JAYTGZ010000171.1:0-4361 GCA_043733025.1 Pseudomonadota bacterium
TCGCAACATGTAGGATTTAGCCGCGACATTGACCGCACCAAACGCAACCGAGGCGACGGGCTGGGGCGCTACGGCCTCGGATTTGGCCACTAGCTTGGCCGAGAACGCAACGAGAGGCGATAAAAGTAATAGTATAAAGAAGAATTTCTTCATGATTTCAATGGCAAACGTGAAGCGCTCATTATACTGAAGGCGGGTCGATTACGTTTGTTTCAAACAAGGCAAAGCAATGGCAATTGGCGGGCTTGTTGATTCGCGATGCGGCGAGCTCTCACGTATGCGCGCGTTTCAATATCGACGGGTTGGCCGGAGAGCCGCGCCAGTATTGGGTGTCAGGCCGATGGGATGATATTGAATCTAAAACCGCGATTTACCCAAGGGTCGGGGTGAGGGAAAGCATTTCAGTTCGCGCGAACTTCGGCGAGGGCGTTGAGTTGCAGCGTGGTTTTGTTGGAAAATTCGAACGTGAAGCTGAGTGTCGCTTCGTCGCCGGCGGCGAGCGGGGCTTTCAAATTCGTCAGCATGAAATGCAAGCCATTGGGCGCGAGCGTGATGGTTTCATTGGCGGGGATGTCCAGTGTGCCGAGTTCTTCCATGCGCATGACCTGGTTGTGGTGAACCATGCGGTGGATGCCGACGGCGCCGGCTTGCGGGCTGGTGACGTTGATGAGACGCATCCGTTTTTTGCTGTGAAACTCGATATAACCGGCGGCAGTAGTTTGGCCCGCCACCGTGGCGCGCACCCAAGGATCGACCATGCGGATCGGCACCTCGTCGTCTTGCGAGGAACAGGCCGTCAGCAAAAATAGGACGGCGAGGTAAACCAAGAATGATCGCAACGTACTCATGATTTTTTCTGCTTCAATTGCTCGAACTGTATGATTTGACGACCATCGGCGGTATTGCGTTCCACGCCGCGCCAGGCATGTAGGTAGATTATCTCAAACGTCACGGGCAGGCGGCCTTCGTGGCGCATGGCTTCGTAGGCGCGTTCGACGGCGGCCCAGCGGGTTTTCCCCATCAGCGTCGCGCGCCGTGCAGGTTCCAGATTGGTTGCGCCGGCGGCGCGCAGATCGTGCGCAAGCGTCTTGAGATTCGGATAGGTGAGCGTGATCATTTCCATGTCGGCCACCGGCGTCGCGAAACCTTCATGGGCCAGCATATCGCCAAGATCGTGCATGTCCACTTGCGGCTGAATATGCGTCAGCGTGTCTACTTGCGAAAACGCCGCACGCAATTCCTTTAGCGTATCGGGGCCGAGGGTCGAGAGCATGAGCAAGCTGCCGGGCTTCAGAACGCGCTTCAGTTCGCGGATGATCGCTGGCGCGTCGTGGCTCAAGGCGAAAAGATTCGACCATGCCAGATCGACACTTTTCGACGCGATTGGCAAGGTGTTTGCGTCGCCGCAGACTCGAGCGGATGATTTACCGAACCACATCAGTAGTTTTCTCGACAGGGTTTTCGCGCAAGCATGCTGCTGCAATAACCCAAGCGCCGGATCGAGTTGCACCACCATCGCGCCGGGAAATCGCATAGCCAAGGTCGCGCTCGTTGCGCCGAGCCCGCAATTCAGATCCAAAATCACGCGTGGTTCCTGCTTTATGTAGTCCAGCCGTTCGAACATGCGGCCGGCGATTTCTTCGCTAAAGAAGCGGACTTGCTCGTGCTTTGCCGCGCTGCGATTGCGGACGCGGCGGCGCAGAGCGAGATTAGCGGGAGGACTTTCCGGGGTGGAGGCTGACATGCATCGCCATTATAGATGGCGGGAGGGCGCAGTTGGTTTGTGAGCGAATCAAATCCATCCCCACCTCAATCCTCCGCTTGAAGGGGAGGACGTCCTGGTCTTACGCCGGATGCAATCCCAGCTTGGAAAACAACGCCCGATCCAACGCCGCATCGGGATTGCCCGTGGTCAGCAGTTTATCACCGTAGAAAATCGAGTTCGCACCGGCGAAAAAGCACATCGCTTGGATCGCTTCGCCCAGTTCGCGCCGGCCCGCCGAAAGGCGAACGTACGACTTCGGCATGGTGATGCGCGCCGCGGCGATGGTGCGAACGAACTCGAGCGGATCGAGTTTGTCCGTACCGTACAGCGGCGTGCCCTCGACTTGTACCAGATTGTTGATCGGCACCGATTCCGGCTGTGGATCGAGGTTGGCGAGTTGGGCTATGAATTCCGCCCGCGTCGCACGGCTTTCGCCCATGCCGACGATGCCGCCGCAGCACACCTGCAAGCCGGCGTCGCGGACTTTGTTCAGCGTGTCGAGGCGATCGTCGTATTCGCGTGTCGACACGATCTCACCATAGAATTCCGGCGACGTGTCGAGGTTGTGATTGTAATAATCGAGGCCGGCGTCTTTGAGTTGCCGCGCCTGGCCTGCGCGCAGCATGCCCAGCGTGGCGCACGTTTCCAAGCCTAATGCGCTCACGGCTTTGACCATTTCGATCACCGGTTCCAAGTCGCGTTGCTTCGGTCCGCGCCATGCGGCGCCCATGCAGAAACGTTGCGCGCCCGCATCCTTCGCCGCTTGTGCCGCGGCGACGACTTCATCAAGGGACACCATGGCCTGGTTGTCCACGTCCGTGTGGTAGCGCGCGGCCTGGGGGCAATAGCCACAATCTTCGGGGCAGCCGCCGGTCTTGATCGAGAGTAAAGTGGAAAGCTGGACCGAGTTGGGATCGAAGTTTTGGCGATGGGCCGTCTGCGCCTTGAACAGCAAATCGTTGAGCGGTAAATCGAGCAGCGCCAACACCTCGCCGTGGGAGAATCGAGGTTTGCTGGGATGGGGCTTCAAACGCTGAAATTCAACGGCGGCGATGGTCATGATGTGAAGGCTTTCGAGTAAAGTAGTTAAATCGAATCCTCGACCAACACGAAACTTTTGTCAAACAGATTGTTAGAAAAATTAAACATTCGATTAAAAAATGTGCATATTCCCCAGGATTGCTTCCTGTGCGGGGCGGCGGGCCAGCGCGCGATCTTGTGCGGCGCGTGCGAGGACAATCTGCCGCGATTGCCGAGTGCCTGTTGTCCCGTGTGTTCCCTGCCGACGCTCGACGGTTTGATCTGTGGCCGCTGCTTGAAGAAAGCGCCCGCTTTCGATGACAGCGTCGCGGCGTTCGACTACGGGTTTCCGGTCGACGTGCTGATCCAACAGTTCAAGTATTCGCATCAGCTCGCGCTGGGGCCATGGCTCGCAGAGCGCCTATTGGTGCGGCTCTCCGGCATGCCTTTGCCGAAAGCCGCACTGGCTATGCCGCTCAGCCGTGCTCGATTACGCGAGCGCGGCTTCAATCAATCGCTGGAAATCGCCAAGCCTCTGTGCCGAGCACTTGGCCTGCCGCTGTTGCCGCACGCCTGCGAACGCATACGCGACACGGAAAGCCAAACGACCCTGCCGTGGAAAGAGCGTGCTCAAAATGTCCGCGGCGCATTTGCTTGTCGCGAAGATTTGGCAGGCAAACATATCGCCATCATCGACGACGTGATGACCACCGGCGCGAGCGTCAACGAGTTGGCGAAGACCTTGAAGAAATCCGGCGCCGCCCGAGTGAGCGCGTGGGTGGTCGCGCGCACGCGCCTGGAAAGTTTTCAACTTGGGACGTTCTGAATAAGTTCGGGTTCTAAGTGAGACAAGGCGCGAACAAAAAATATCGACGCCGCATATAATTGATATGTAAGGAGATATTTTTTGTGAGTAACGCGGGATCACGACGAAATCGAATTTATTCAGAGCGTCCCTGGCGGTGATCGACGATGTTTGATTTAGTGTTATATCAGCCAGAGATTCCCGGCAACACCGGCAACATCATTCGCCTTTGCGCCAACACCGGCGTGACGCTGCATCTGGTGGAGCCGCTTGGATTTACAATGACGGACAAGCAGATGAAACGCGCGGGATTGGATTATCACGAATACGCGAATATTCAGATCCATGAGAACTGGGACGCCTGCCGCGAGAAATTACACGACCGGCGTTGCTTCGCCATGACGACCAAAGGCTTAACGCGCTACACCGACACAAAATTTGCCGCAGGCGACGTATTCATCTTCGGCCCGGAAACCCGCGGCCTGCCGCCGGAGATGCTCGCCTTGGTTACACCGGAACGAAGGTTGCGCTTACCCATGCGGCCCGACAGCCGCAGCTTGAATCTAGCGAATAGCGCGGCCGTGTTGGTGTTCGAGGCTTGGCGGCAGGAGGGGTTTGCGGGTGGAAAGTAGCGGGTTAAGTTTTGCTAATCACATACCCTAAGCGCGGAAAATGGATCGCGACATCACCGACTTCGGGGCCGTTCCAATTCAGCGTGATGCGCTGACTTGAGATCGCGGCGACGGCGCCGGTGACCGCTTCGGTGCCGAA
>JAYTGZ010000172.1:0-3823 GCA_043733025.1 Pseudomonadota bacterium
GCGACGAAGCAATCTCGCCTTTCTACTGCAATTGAAAAGCGAGATCGCCGCGCTTCGCTCGCGATGACATTTCGGATGAGCACGCCATTAGGCATATCCAGCCTTGCTCGTGGCATTGCATGCCTGAAGGCCCAATATCCATGCGGCTTCTGGCGATGCCCCAAAATCCCTATTGTGTCATTCCCACGAAAGCGGGAATCCAAGTTGACGTTCAAAGGCCAAATGGATTCCCGCTTTCGCGGGAATGACAAGCCCGGTAGGGCGGAAAAGCGTAAGCGCCTTCCGCCGAATGGTGTGCAAATTATCCCACCATTCGGCTCAACGATATTGCGCCCTACTTTTTCTAAATTGGAGGCATCGAAATTTGATTGTCATTTCGAGAAGCAAACGCGACGAAGCAATCTCGCTTTTCGACTACGGTTGAAAAACGAGATCGCCGCGGAGTTTACCCTCGAGCGTAGCGAAGGGCTCGCGATGACAATTCGTATGAGGTAAGCCAGGAGGCATATCCAACCTTGTTCGTGGCATGGCATGCCTGAAGGTCCAGTATCCATGCGGCTTCTGGCGAGGCCTCTAAAAACCATATTGTGTGGCCCGAGGCCAGTTCCTCATTCCCGCGAAAGCGGAAATCCATTTGGCCTTTGAACGTCAACTTGGATTCCCGCTTTCGCGGGAATGACAAATCGGAATTTGAAGCTTTGTTGAAGACGAATAAATTGTCGCGAATAAAACATCTCTAGTTCGCCCTTCATTCAATGATCACGCTCTACGCGAATGACGCGTTACGTACGCACGCAGCACACTATCCATACGCGCCCGCCAACCTTCACCGGTGGACTTGAAATACGCCAACACCTCCGGGCTGTAGCGCACCGAAACAAGCCCGGTAGGGCGGAAAAGCGTAAGCGCCCTGGGTGGCCTCGGGCCATTCCGCCGTATGTAGGCCCAAACAAATCACCAGCGAGTGGAATATTTCCACAGTCACGCGGATCATCCCGATGATGGATCCGCTGCGCTTGATCGATCCTATCGAATAATTTCTTGATGCACTTGCCACGAGCCGCACCCAGCTTGCCTCCTGGCGTTGCATGCCTGGAGGCCCAATACCCAGGCGGAGAATCTAAGGCTTCAGATACGCAGCGCGGTTTAGAATATATCGATCCTGGCCCGTTTAATTTACGCGCGGATTAGGCGGCCTACCACGCGGCCAAATTGCTCCAAAAAGAATCCAATTACCGGCACGCGTGAGTAGACCACTGCATTCGGCGGAATGGCCCGAGGCCACCCAGGGCGCTACGCTTTTCCGCCCTTCGATTTTCCAAGAGCAAGCGATTGGGTGCGCACCGCGCACACGGACTCTCAGCCGCGACCGGCCCAACGGCGTACCAAAATGTCCAGTAAAAAAAACACCAGCCCCACGGCCGCGAAGTAGCTCCACAACGGTTTAGACACGAGGCCGCCGTCGCCGTGGCGCGCAAAAATTTCTTCCACTTTCGGCGCGAATTTTCCACCAGTGCGTTCGCACAGTGCCTTGAGCAGCTCTATATTTGTGGGCAGTATCCGGTATTCATCCGAGTAACCGTAGAACAGGCTGCGCGTACCGGCTTGCATCAGTGCCTGGGGCGTAAGCCCGGGCGTATCGACCAATTCGAAAGCATAGGCGCCCGCGGTCGAGGCTTGCAGCGCAATGCGCGCCTGATATTTCCCCGGCCCGATCTGGCGCAACGGTGTTACGCCGGCAGCTCTATCGGGAGCAGTCACGCGAAGCTTCGGCGCAATGTCATCGCGATATTGCCCATCGGCGGTCAGCGCGGATAGCGTTACCACCGCCTCTCGTCCTACGCGAGTCACGCGCAACGCCAACTCTTCGCCGGTATCGCGGCGTATGCTCGCGCGCACGACCTGTGCCCACAGCTTGCCATAGCCGGGCCAGGCCAGCCAATCAACCGCTCAGCGGTTTTTGACGTCGGACAAAAAAGCGATGCTCTTGCCGAGCCCATAGTGGCTCTGTACCAGCAGCGGTTGATGGTCTTTCGCTTCGAGTATGACCTCGGCGAAACGTTTGGGGCGGCTCAGCACGAAACCCTTTAACTCTGGACCTTTTGCAAAATCCACCCCGGCCAGCGCTTCGGTCTTCAGTTTAACAACCGGGCGGAATGGTTCTACAATGGATTCGCCCAACAATCGTTTCGCTTCCGTTACGAACAACGCCGGAATCTCCGTTTCACTTTTGGCGACGTGGCTCTTGCCGTTGGCCGCATGGGCAAGCTGCGCCATCAGTTCTAGGTTGGGGTTCTCGCCTATGGCCACGGTTGAAAGCGTAATGTTCGCTTGCGTCAATTGCGCCGTCAGCTCTTCGGCGCCGCCGGGCGCCAGGCTATTATCGAACTCTTGCTCGCGCGATAGACCGCGCTCCTTACGGATCAGCGCCATGGCCGCGCTGCCCGAGGTCTCCGCCGCGAGCTTACCCGGCGGCGCGCTGTTGCCGTCGGACAGCAGGATCATGTGCTTGGTCTTGGCAGGCGAGTTCTGCAACAGTCGATAGGCGTGCCACAACGCGTTGTAGAGATTGGTCTGCCCGCTCGCCGACATGCCGCTGATCAAATCTTCCGCGCGCCGCTTGCTGCCTACTTCGGCCAGCGCCACCACTTCGTGCGGCCGTGAATCGAAAGCGATCACCGCGAGCCGGTGGTGTTCGTCGAGCAGGTCCAGGGTCGAAAGCGCGGCCGACTTGGCGAACTCAAGCTTTTGCCCGCGCATGCTGAACGAGCGATCGATGAGCAGCACCAGATCCAATTCCTTGCGCTTACGCCGGCCCTCAAACCTGACCGGCAGCAACTGCTCCATTTTGCTTTTGGCGAAACCCTCTTTGCCGTAGGTGTTCTCGCCAGCGGCAAACACCAGGCCGCCACCTTCGCGCACGAACGCTTCCAAGCGCTGCGCGCTCGCTACGTCGAGCTTCTCGGCGGAAATATCACTCAAAACGACGGCGTCTTGGCCCGCGAGCTTAGCGGTAAAACCGGCCACACCGGCGACGACAACGTCGATACCTTGCTTGTGTAACACAGCGCGCAAGTGACGCGCGCTGTCCGGGTTGCCCTCGACGTAAAGCACCTTGGGCCGCGGCCCAACCCAAAGGGTTTGAACGAGCGCATCGTTTTCCGCGACTTGATCGCCGTCGGCGGCGACTTTCACTTCAACCGTATTGGCGCCCTGCTGCTTGAACTGCGCATTGAAGATGAATTCATTCTCGCCCGGAACAAGCGTCGCCTTTTGCTGCGCAAGCGGATCGCCGTTCAGCTTCATCGCAATCAATGCTTGGCCGCGGGCGCGGGAGAACACCCGTACTCGCACCGCCGCCGGCTCTTGCTGCCGCACACCCTCGGGCAGATCGACGGCTTCGATCCAGGCGTCGCTATCGACCGCCGCGGCAGCGGGCAGCACGAACACGCGCACGCCCTGGGCCTGCAAGCGCGGCAGCGCGCGCCATAGATCGCCGTCGGTGGCGTTGCCGTCGGTCATCAATACCAATCGCTTGGCATGATTCGGCGTGAAGCCGAAAGCGGCCATGGCCAATGCCTGCTCCAGGTCGGTCGCGCCTTGGCCGATCAACGCTTGGCTAGCCGCGGCCTCATCGGCAACCGCCACCGACTCGATCTCCTCGACCGAATTCAACAACCGCGGCCGATCGGCGAACACCACATAGCGCGACTGGGCCGGCGCACCTTTTTTATTCGCCTGCCGCATCCAAGCCAGCGCGCTCTGCACAAACGCGGGCGCGACACTGCGTGACACGTCGAGGGCGTACACCACGGAAACATCG
>JAYTGZ010000173.1:0-4503 GCA_043733025.1 Pseudomonadota bacterium
CCGATTAAACTAGCTAAGCGAACAGTATTGAGACTTAAGATGTTGATCCTTTTGACAGCGATTCCTTCGGAATACACTTTCTTAGTGAATACTGTCGTCCACTATTAGTTGGGCAATGAAGTATTGAAGCATCGCTCAGGGGTATTATGATTTGCACATCAGCGTGAACAGATGATATGATCACCCACTGCCGCCGCGCAGCGGCTTATTTGAACAAGGCCGTGCAGGCGCTACGGCAACAAAACACACCCTCCCACATCAAAGGACTGCCATGAAAACCAGACTCAGTATCGATTGGTCCTCGACGGCCATCGCCGCCGCGCTGCTTGTCTGCGGCGCGATGACGGTTACCGCTGCCGAGGAAGACTTCACCGCACTCGTGAAACGCTTGCAGGCGGAGAAGCCTGCCTTTGCCGAACGCCACAAGAAGCTGCTGGCCGAGCGTTACGAACTTGCCGACCGCCCGGCGCAGGGCGTCACCATGTCGCGCGGCAAGCCAGTGCAGGCCGGTGTGCGGGTAAAGCTGTCCGACGGCCAGACCTGGGAGAAGCTCGCCGCGCTGTCGCCGGAAGAAATCAAGAGCAAGAACCTTTGGCCGGCGGGTTTCTATCCGCTGCCGCATCCCCACCACGAAGCCGGCGGCATGATTTTCCCGCAGCCGCTTATTGACGAGACGAAAAGCCAAACCGGACGCGACCTGACGCGCTTCGACCTCGACTTTGATTTGCCCCAGCATCTCCTGCCGGAATTCCCCGCGCCGATTTACCTGACCACGCGGCCCGACCTGGGCGATGTGTCGCAAGGGAAACTCGTTACCGTGGCGAACTATTACAGCCTATTCAAAAACGTCCTGAATCCCAAGCAACTCGAAGGCTTGCGGCTGCTGGTCTCGCCATTCCCACAGGCGCAGTTCAACGCCACCGATGACCGCCGCAGCCTGCACGCGCACCTGGGCGTGAGTTGCTTCGACTGCCACGCCAACGGCCACACCAACGCCGCGACCCACACCGTCGGTGACATCCGCCCCAACGAGCACCGGCACCGCATTGACACGCCGTCCTTGCGCGGCGTGAACATCCAGCGGCTGTTCGGCTCCCAGCGCGCGCTCAAGACGGTGGAAGACTTCACCGAGTTCGAGCAGCGTGCGGCCTACTTCGACGGCGACCCCGAGCAGGCCACGCGCAAAGGCGTGAACATCCTCGAACGCGGCAGCCAGGTTCACTTCATGGCCGAGTTCCAGTCGCTGCTCGATTTCCCGCCCGCGCCCAAGCTCAATGTTCTGGGCAAGCTCGACGCAGCCAAGGCCAGCGAGGCCGAGTCGCGTGGACAGACGCTCTTCTTTGGCAAGGCCCAATGTGCCACCTGCCACACGCCGCCCTATTACACCGACAACAGCATGCACAACCTGCGCGCCGAACGCTTCTTCAACGAAAAGATGATTAACGGTCGCAAGGCCAGCGCCGACGGCCCCATCAAGACCTTCCCGTTGCGCGGCATCAAAGATTCGCCACCGTATCTGCACGACGACCGCTTGCTGACGCTCGAAGACACCGTCGAGTTCTTCAACCTCGTGCTGGAAACCAAACTCAACGGGCAGGAAAAGAAGGACCTGGTGACGTTTCTACGGACGCTCTGATTTGGGGCAGGCGTTTAGCTGCGCTATTTGTTCACATTGCCACAAGCTGATCGCAGCTTGACAAAGATCGGCCGAGCGAACTGCCGTTCCCGCTCCTGCATTCTTATCGGCGGCGGTCGCTTACCTGGGTCGTTAGGTCACCTGACGTGTACGCGCACCTCAATGCTGCACTGACTTACCGGAGAGGCGCATGGATACGAGGTGGGGGCTGGCCTATGGGGTGGCCTAGGGCCAGGGCCACCTCGGGCCATTGGCTCTCCGGCCATCGTTTAAGCATTGAGAGAAAGTTCTCGTAGAAACGAATTTTAGTTCGACGTGGTTTCCGCTAAAATTCACCATTAATTAGCAAACCACTCCAGCACGATGCCCTCCGATATCGAAATCGCTCAGCAAGCTAAACTTCGTCGCGTCATCGACCTCGCCAAAGATCGCCTCGGCATCCCGGAAGATGCGCTCGAACCCTATGGCCACTACAAGGCAAAAGTCTCGCTCGACTACCTCGATTCACTGAAAGATAAACCGAACGGAAAACTGATCCTTGTCACGGCCATCAGCCCGACGCCGGCGGGCGAAGGCAAGACCACGACCACCGTCGGCCTCGGCGATGCGCTAAATCGCATCGGCAAAAAAGCGGTGGTGTGTTTGCGTGAACCGAGCTTGGGTCCGGTGTTCGGCATGAAAGGCGGCGCGGCGGGCGGCGGCTACGCGCAGATCGTGCCGATGGAAGATATCAATCTGCATTTCACCGGCGACTTCAGCGCAATTGCACTGGCGAATAACCTGCTCGCCGCGATGCTCGATAATCATATCCACCACGGCAACGCGCTCAACATCGACGTGCGCCGCATCACTTGGAAACGCGTGCTCGACATGAATGATCGCGCCTTGCGCGACATCGTCGTCTGCCTCGGCGGGCCGGGCAACGGCTATCCGCGCCAGGATGGTTTCGACATCGTCGTCGCGTCGGAAGTGATGGCGATCTTTTGTTTGGCGACCTCGATCAAGGATTTGAAGGAGCGACTTGGCAACATTGTCGTCGCGAATACGCAGGATCAGAAACCCGTGCGCGCCCGCGACCTCAACGCCCACGGCGCCATGACTGTCTTGTTGAAAGACGCGCTGAAACCCAACCTGGCCCAGACCTTGGAGAACAATCCCGCCTTCATCCACGGCGGTCCCTTCGCCAACATCGCCCACGGTTGCAACACCGTCATCGCCACGCAAGCATCGCTCAAACTCGGCGACTACGTCGTCACGGAAGCGGGCTTCGGGGCGGACTTGGGCGCGGAGAAATTCGTTGATATCAAATGCCGCAAGTCCGGCCTGCGGCCCGATGCCTGTGTGATCGTCGCCACCATCCGCGCGCTGAAATACCATGGCGGTGTTGATCTGAAAAACCTCAATACCGAAGACCTCGCCGCGCTGGAAAAAGGTCTTACGAACCTGGAACGCCACGTCAAAAACGTGACGCAGCACTATGGTTTGCCCTGTGTGGTGTCCATCAATCACTTCACCCACGACACCGTCAACGAAGTGAAATTTCTCAAAGATAAGTTATCGCAACTGGGTGTCAACGTCGTTCTCGCCAAACACTGGGCCCACGGCGGTGCAGGTGCGGAGGAATTGGCCCACGCCGTGGTAAAGCTGTGCGACAACCCGACATCAAAAATGAAGCTGGTCTACGAAGATCAAGCAACGTTGTGGGACAAGATCAAAACCGTCGCGACTAAAATTTATGGCGCGGCGGATATTTCAGCCGACGCAAAAGTGAAGGCGCAGTTGCAGAAATTTCAAGACGATGGCTACGGCCACTATCCGGTTTGTATCGCGAAAACGCAGTATTCCTTTTCCACCGACGCAAGCGCCCGCGGCGCGCCGAGCGGCCATGTGGTCAATATTCGCGAAGTAAGACTTTCGGCGGGCGCGGAGTTCATCGTCGCGGTGTGCGGCGACGTCATGGCCATGCCCGGCCTACCGAAAATTCCTTCGGCGGAAAAAATCGACCTCGACGAGAACGGCAAAGTTGTCGGCCTATTCTAAGGGTGAAGTCCCGCACTATTGGGACGACGCGATCGCGGGCTTAAGCAAGCGCGATCACGTCATGAAAAAAATCATCGCGAGCTATCCGCGCAGCATCATGACTTGCCGTGGCGAGCCGTTCTTCACACTGGCCCGCGCCATCGTCGGTCAGCAAATCTCCGTCAAAGCAGCGCAAAGCGTGTGGGGGAAACTGATGCTCGCCTATCCCGAATTCACGCCGGAGAAAATGGCCCGCGCGCGCGTGACGCGCATGCGCTCGTGTGGACTCTCGGAACGCAAAGCGGAATACATCCGTGGCCTCGCTAGCTTTCTCGGCCAAGGCCAAATTGAGCCGTCGACCTGGGCGACGCGCCACGAAGACGACATCATCAAAGATCTCACCCAAGTCAAAGGCATCGGCCGCTGGACCGCGGAGATGTTCTTGATGTTCAACTTGTTGCGCTCGGACATATTGCCGCTGGGCGATATCGGCTTACTGAAAGCGATTCATCTTCACTACAACGACAGCAAACCGATGACCTTGCCCGATATCACGGCGCTGGCCGAAACATGGCGGCCATGGCGCAGCGTCGCGACGTGGTATCTCTGGCGCAGCCTGGATCCGATTCCGGTCGAATATTAGTCCGGGCGGCAGGCGCGGTGTGGTTATTCCACCTAAGCGAGTTGCAACAAAGCGATGAGGGCTCGCCGCTGCAACTTAGGACATTCACGTTCTCAATCAGGACCGAACTCATGACTTCCTCCCTCGGGCTGACTCATGGCCAAAAAATACCAAACACAGTGCCACTCATTTATGAAAATCCCGGTACGTGGACTTTATGGCTGGC
>JAYTGZ010000174.1:0-1501 GCA_043733025.1 Pseudomonadota bacterium
CTGGCTTATCATTTCACGCTGTCAACTGAACCCCTGGAACGATTGCAGAAAATCGCTCGCGGCGTCGCGCGACGGAACCCGGATATTAAAATCGTTCACATTCGCAAGAGACACCTGGCGGACGATCTCTCGAAGGTAAAGACCGTCTATAACGCGGCATGGGAAGACAATTGGGGTTTCATTCCCATGACCGATTCAGAACTCGAATTCATGGCTGCCCGGCTCAAGCCGCTGCTGGTCGAAGACTATGCGCTGCTTGCCGAGGACAAGGGGAAGCCGATTGCGTTCATGCTTACGTTGCCGGATTACAACGAGGCCATTCGGCCTCTGCGCGGCAAGCTGATGACGCCGAGGCTCATCGGCTTTCTCAAGTATCTGATGGGATGGCGTGTGCCCAAAATTGCCCGGGCCATTACGATGGGAATTGTCAAGGAATATCGCCAGCGGGGAATCGACGCGATGCTCCTCGCCCATACGCTGGAGAACGCACTGAAGCGCGGCGTTAAAGAGGGCGAGCTCTCCTGGATGTTAGAAGACAACCAGATGATTCTCCGCCCGATGACCGCATTCAACGCAGTGAGGTACAAAACCTACCGTTTATACGACCGCGTTCTCCCCTGACGGCGCTTCCGCTTTTTCGCTTTAACAACCCGTTTTAGCAACATATTGCCCGGCATTGGAACTGAGATTTCCACCTCGTCCAAATCGCCTATCCTGCCGGCCGCACTACGCAACTACTGCACTACTCAATTCATTCAGCGTGTCTCTCGTGGCAAGGGTGAAACTACTCAGTGTGGCAAATGTCGGCGCCGCATGGCACCCGGAAAACGCAGCTTCGCCACTATCAAGCGTTACACCTCGTCGCAATTCATTCCAAAGTTTTCATCGCGCATCGGTTGGCTTCTAGCATACCATCGGGAGATTACTATGCGGGTGGGCGGCGTTTCGTTGCTGTAACCGGTCGAAAAAATGATTCGTATTTTAGATTGCGCACCCGCAGCGGCTATTTGTTGCCGTCCGGTCATGGAGCACCTTGAGTCTCGTTGCCTGTATTCGGTCGCGCCGTTGGGTGCGATCGCACCGCTGACGGTGACGGCGATCTCCCTGGATGGCACACCCATCAATCGGGCGGCGGCTCCTGTCACGCGCTCGCGGATCACCACACTCTCTTTCCAATTCAGCCGCGATGTGTCAGCCAGCCTGGACGCCAGTGATCTGACTTTGCGCAACTTGAACACCAATCAGATTGTTCCGGCGTCGACCCTGACGTTTTCCTATGACCCCGTTACGCTGATCGGCCAATGGACTGTGAATTCGACGTCCGGATCGCTTGCCGATGGACGATGCCTTGCCCTCCTCAACGGGGCGGGCGTGTTGGACGCCAACCTTTCGCCACTGGATGGCGACGGAAATGGCGTGCCCGGTGGAAGCCTGGCCTTTGGTTTTTCACGATTGTTCGGCGACGTTGACGGGAACGGAATCGTCGCCACGCCCGATCGCA
>JAYTGZ010000175.1:0-3641 GCA_043733025.1 Pseudomonadota bacterium
CCGTCCTTTGCATGGGTGAATGCTTCGGGTTGGCCAAGCGTCGGGACATCCAGATAGGCGAGAATGTTGCGCAAATGCTGTTGCGCCATGGACGTGCCGGTGGCGCCGACCGAAGCGCCCAACACGCCTGCGGGCTTGCCCGCCCAGGCGCTTTGGCCATACGGGCGCGAGGCGTGGTCAATCGCGTTCTTGAGCACACCAGGGACCGAACGGTTATATTCAGCCGTGACGAACAGCAGGCCCTGAGCCGCCGCGATTTCGGCCTTCAGCCGCTTGACGGACTCGGCTGGGTTCGCGTCGTCGTCCTGGTTGTACAGCGGCAAGTCGCCGATTTGCACTTGCTTGAATGAGAAGTCCGACGGCCCCAGCCTTGCCACGGCGCTCGCCAACTTGCGGTTGAATGAATCGCGGCGAAGGCTGCCGACGATTACTGCGATCTGGTATTGGTCCATGTCGATCTCCCATAAACGTGAAAGAACCTTGTGAAGCGCCCGAGCATATCGCTTCAGCGGTGGGTTAACAAGACTGACGTGGCTGCACTTCTCGATTCCCAATGCGTGCCTGAGAACCAGTGCTGTCCTCGGCCAGATTCCAAGCGCCGAGATGCAAATGGCTTCCCGGATGCGGTCCGATAGGATACGCGGCCCGCGTCAATGAGCGATAATGTGGCCGCGCAGCGCCTTGAAGGCGCGCGTACGATTCCTTTTCAACCGATGAAAAATAGCCGCCTAACCCCACTTAAAAATTGCCCCGCTCAGACCCATACTGCAATCGGCCGATGAATCGCGCCGGCTTAGAACTGGGCCGCTGGCATGCGGTTTCTGATGAGCGGGCGTTACAACAAGCGGCGTTTGAGGCCATCCTTGCCAGCGCGGCACAGGCTATTCATGAACGCGGCCAATTCCATTTCGTGCTCGCCGGTGGCAACACGCCGCGCGGAATCTATCACCGGTTATGTGCAGCCCAAACCAATTGGTCCGCGTGGCATATCTATTTCAGCGATGAGCGCTGTCTGCCGGCAGTCGATGCAGCGCGAAACTCGCGCATGGCGGCGGAGATTTGGCTCGATTGCGTGCCCATTCCGCCATTTCAGTTGCACACGATACCGGCGGAGTTGGGTGCGTTTCAAGCAGCCAGAATGTATGCCGAAACACTGCAGACAGTGGGCGAGTTCGATTTGGTGCTGCTCGGGCTTGGCGAGGACGGCCACACGGCAAGTCTATTTCCCGGTCATGAGTGGGGGACAGCGCCCGGGGCGCCGGACACGCTGGCCGTGTTCGATGCAACTAAACCACCGCCGCAGCGCGTGTCGATGAGCGCGGCGCGGCTGAGCCGTGCGCGGCAAGTGATATTTCTGGTCAGCGGCGAGACCAAACATAGGGCGGTGGCCGAGTGGCGTGCCGGCAAAGACATTCCGGCGCGGGCGATCAAGCCGGCGGCGGGCGTCGATGTGCTGGTGGAGTCCGCGTTGCTCGTGCCGTTGGCTGTCTGACCGGATCTATGAGAGAAGGCAAACTAGATTGGCCATGAAACTGAATCCGCAAGATCTTGAAAAAATCGCCGATCTCACGCTGGAGGATTACAACCAAAGTGCCGAAGATTTTTGGGTAGGCACACGCGATCATAACGTCAGCCAGAACATCAAGGCGCTGCTGCAAACCATCGAGGCTAAACCGCCGTTCGCGATACTCGATTTTGGCTGTGGGCCAGGACGCGACCTCAAGGTGTTTGCCGAACTCGGTCATGTTGCGATCGGTTTGGAGGGTGCCCCTCGTTTCGCCGAAATGGCGCGCGTTTACAGCGGCTGCGAGGTGTGGCAGCAGGATTTCCTCAAGCTCGATCTGCCTGACAACCATTTCGATGGCGTGTTCGCCAATGCTGCGCTGTTTCATGTGCCCAGCCAGGAGTTGCCGCGCGTGTTGCTGAAGTTGCATGCGACGCTGAAACCGCGTGGTGTGCTGTTTACCTCGAATCCGCACGGCCATAATGAGGAAGGCTGGAACCGCGGACGCTATGGCGCGTACCACGATCTTGGGGCGTGGCGGCAATATATGTCTGCCGCCGGTTTCGTCGAGCTTGCTCACTATTACCGCCCTGCCGGCGTGCCGCGCGAACGGCAGCCCTGGCTGGCGAGTGTCTGGCGCAGGTTGGCATCCTGAAAACATCGTTTCTCGCTACGCGAGTTTGCTTGAGCTTTGCGCCCCGTGAGACCACCTGGCGCGAACAGTTGCGGGCGCTCAAGGACCCGAAGGTGTCGGCGTGGCGTGGGCGTTCGCCAACCAGCGCGGCGGCGTTCTGAAAGTGGCGATTACACCCTAGGAGGGAAGCCCACGTAAGAACGAGGTAACGAGTTCCAGCGTGAGATCGCCCTGTTCCCGGTGCGGCGTGTGGCCGCAGTTTGGGAGCATATGCTTGCTTGTCGCGCCTTTCACCGCGGCGGCAATGGCATCGATCTGCGCAACGCTACCGTATTGGTCTTGTTCGCCCTGAATCAGCAGAGCCGGGCAGGTGATCGAAGCTAAATAAGACTCGATATTCCAGTCGCGAAAACTCGGGCTGGTCCAGATATCGTGCCATCCCCAAAAGGTCTTGTCTGCGTCACGGTGGTGGCGGGCCAGCTTATTGGGAAGATCGGTCGTGCGATAGCTGACGGCGGCCTGGGAGGCGCCACGCAACGTAATTTCCTCGACGAACACATGGGGCGCTTCAAGAATGAGGCCCGCGACCGGATGACCGGCGCCGGCATGAATCAGGGCGATTGACGCGCCATCACTGTGGCCAAACAAGATGGTTTTTTGAATCCCTAACTCGCGCAGCAATGCCGGCAGCACATCCAAGGCTTCGCGATGCATGTAGTCCGGTTGTCTCTTTCCTTCGAGCGTGCTCGATTGCCCGTAACCATGGCGGGAAAAGATGTGCGCGCCGGCTCCCGTCGCTTGGGCGACTCGGTCCGGAAATTCCCGCCACAGGCTGACGGACCCCAGGCCTTCGTGGAGAAAAACGAGGGTCGGTAGGGTTTGGTCGGCAGGCTCGATCGAGCGGACTTCCAGCCGGCGGCCACTGATGTTTATGCTATTGAGTTTATTACTCACCGTGCACTCTCAAGCAATTAACCGCGAATAGGAACATTCCAACAGCATAAATAATTGGTATGCTACAAGGTTTCGAAACCTGTGGACCTAGAAAATGCATTACGCCTTGCCGCTCTGGGAAGTGCCAAGTGTCGCGATCGTGAACAGCGAAAGCCGGTTTCCCGTCCACCGCATTTATTGCGTCGGCCGCAACTATGCCGAGCACGCCCGCGAAATGGGGGCCGATCCCGAACGGGAACCGCCGTTTTTTTTCTGTAAACCCGCCGACGCCGTGGTGACGAGTGGCAGCGCCATTCCCTATCCGCTGGCGACGCAGAATCTACATCACGAAGTTGAGCTAGTCGTCGCGCTGAAATCCGGCGGCATGCATATCAAGCCCGAAGCCGCGCTGGATTTGGTGTTTGGCTATGCCGTCGGCGTCGACCTGACACGGCGGGACTTGCAGCAAGCCATGCGCGAGAAAGGCCGTCCCTGGGACGTCGGCAAGGCATTCGACCGCGCAGCGCCTATCAGTGCGCTTCTCCCGGCATCGGCCAGCAAAGACGTGAG
>JAYTGZ010000176.1:0-17873 GCA_043733025.1 Pseudomonadota bacterium
GCGCCCGCCTCAATATCAGAGGGCAACCCGGAGACGCGCATGGATACTGGCTCTCAGGCCGATTGCCTTATATTGAGCGGTTTCCTCTCGCCGGCGGGAAGCGTATCCGGCGTACCCGTGCACCCGTTACCCAACGCCGAACGTAATCTCAAACATGGATTCATAAATCGCTCATGCCCGCTAAACTAATTCAACACAAGACCTCGTTTTCACCGCCCAACACCAGACTGTATCAGCAGGTACTGTGCGTTCTGCCCCATGGTAAAACGATCGTCGCCGATAGCACCATCGCCGGACTCGACACGCTCAAGACCATGCTCAAGCGCCGTGGCATGAAAGCCGGCGAACTCGCCATCACGCCGCTCGCCGGCGAGATCGGCGGCGGGGTGCTGGCAGCCTGGGTGATGGTCGATCCGGCGAAATCTATTTTCGAGCAACAAACGTCGTTGCGCAAAGCCCTGGCGCTGTTGCTGCAAGAGAACGTCGCGGCGATTGCCGTGAGCGCCCATGGCGCAGCGGCGTTTCGAGAACCGGCCGCGCGGCTCGCCATCTACGCGATCTGGTTAAACAGCGCGGAGTTGCCACAGCGTAAGAAAGAAGCGAAGAAAAAGCCGTTGCAAGAAATTGGCCTGTTCGGCGTTACGCTACCGGATGGCGGAAAAATCGAAGCCGCCATCGCCGCGGGCAACACCCTTACCCGCGCCCTCACCCTATTGCCGCCGAACGAACTCACGCCGGCGCTCTATCTCAGACGCATCGCCGCGCTCGCCAAGCAATGGGATTGGTCGCAAGAGATCTACGACATGAAAAAGCTGCGCAAGCTCGGCGCTGGCGCATTTGTCGCCGTCGCCCAAGGCAGTGCTGAAGACGATGCCGCCATCGTCCACTTACGTTATCGTGGAAAAAACGCCAAGCAAACGGTTGCGCTGGCCGGTAAGGGCATTTGCTTCGACACCGGCGGCCATAATCTTAAACCGGCGAAGTATATGTACGGCATGCACGAAGACATGAATGGCTCCGCAGTGGCTCTGGGCGCGCTTCTCGCGGCATCCACCTTGAAACTCCCGGTCACTATCGACTGCTGGCTTGCTCTCGCGCAAAACCATATCAGCCCGCAAGCCTATAAACAAAACGATGTGGTCAAGGCGCTGAACGGCACGAGCATCGAAATCGTCCACACGGACGCGGAGGGCCGCATGGTGCTGGCCGATACGCTGACGTTGGCGTCACGCGCGAAGCCGGATCTCATAGTCGACTACGCCACCCTCACCGGCAGCATGCACGTCGCGCTCGGCACGCGCATGAGCGGCATTTTCGCCAATCGTCCCGAATGGCAAGAACGCGCCATCAGCGCCGGGAGAACGAGTGGTGAGCGGGTATGCGCGTTTCCGCTGGAATCCGACTATGACTCTGCGCTCGACAGCAAAATCGCCGACATCAAACAATGCACCGACGACGGCAACGCCGACCACATCCTGGCGGCGCGCTTCCTCTCGAAATTTACCGGCCACTGCCCTTGGATACACATGGATCTTTCCGCCAGCAGACACAGTGGCGGGCTGGGAGCGGTGGCGAGCGACGTGACCGGGTTTGGTGTTGCGTGGACGATGGAACTGTTGAGAAGTGCGCTAAAGTGAAGCGCTAGTCGAAGCGCGAAAAAACGCTTCGACCTCCGCTAAATCTCGCGTGCGTTTCATCTGCGGCAGGCTTTGCCAGATGCGGCGGCCATAACCTTTTGAGATCAAGCGCGGATCGCAGATCATCAGCACGCCGCGATCGGTCTCGTCACGTATCAGGCGCCCCGCGCCTTGCTTCAAGGTGATGATCGCTTCCGGCAATTGATACTCCATGAATGCGCTACGGCCTTGCTTATTGAGCGCCTCAATGCGCGCGGCAACCACCGGATCGTCCGGCGGCGAAAACGGTAGGCGATCGATCACGACGATCGATAGCGCCTCGCCTTTGACGTCGACTCCTTCCCAAAAACTGTGGCTGCCGATTAACACGGCGTTGCCCAAATCGCGAAAGCGAGACAACAGTTCGGCCTTGGGCCGATCGCCCTGCACCAGCAGGGGGTAATCGATGCCGTGTTCCGCAAAGTGTCCCTGCACTAACTCTCGAGCTTCGTTCATCGCGCGCAGACTGGTAAAGAGCAGGAACGCGCGCCCGCCAGCAGCCTTTACCACGGGCAGCGCCGCCGCGACCACCGCCTGGGTGTATTGCGGCGAATTCGGTTCCGGCATGTTAGCGGGCACGTAAAGCAACGCTTGTTGTTCATAGTCGAACGGGCTGCCCCACGCGTGGGTAACCGCGTCGGTCAATCCCATCTCGTTCTGATAATGGCGAAAATCGTCGCGCACCGCCAAGGTCGCGGAAGTGAATATCCACGCCTTCGGATGGCTCGCAAGTTGGCGCTGAAATATCTCCGCAATCTCTAGCGGCGCAGCGTTCAACTGCACCGATTGCGCAAATAACTCAGCCCAACGCACCTGATTCGGATCGCTCTCGTCGCGCCAGCGTTGCAGACGCTGCCCTATTTCCATCGCCCGCTCGGAGCAATTCTTCAACCCTTCGCTACGCTTGGCCTGGCTTTCCAATAGCTCGTTGAAACCTGCGAGCGCGTTCGCGAGCTTTTCCAAACCCAGCACAAATTCCTTATGTTGCTGCAGCGCGCGGGATTGAACCCGGGAATTCATACCCGACAGCGGTGCGAAGGTGAGACGCAGGTCCCGCGCCGTGCGCTCCAAATCGTCGGCCGCCTTCGGCAACGCCTCGAAATCTTTCGCACTACCGGCCGCTTCGACACGGGTGTCCCGCGCCAGTTCAAGCAACTGGGCGCTGGAAACGCTCTCGCCGAAAAACAACGTCGCGACTTCCGGCAACTGGTGCGCCTCATCGAAAATCACCGTGTTGCACGCCGGCAATAACTCCCCCGATCCTTCGTCGCGCAACATCACGTCGGCGAAAAACAGATGATGGTTCACCACGACGATGTCCGCTTCTAGTGCGGCTTTGCGCGCTTTCAGCACAAAACAATCGCGATGAAACGGACAGTCTTGTCCGAGGCAGTTATCGCGAGTTGATGTCACTTGCGACCACACGGGCGAGGTTTCGGCCACGCTGCCGAGTTCTGCTTTATCGCCCGTGTTTGTAACGCGGATGAACGCGGCGATCTCTTGCAGCGAATGGGCATCGCCGCGGCTCATAAAGCGCCCTTCGCGCTGCGCCCGTTCGAGGTAATAGTGGCACACATAGTTCGCGCGGCCCTTGAGCAACGCGACTTTGACCGGCACCTTGAGGGCTTTTCTGACTAACGGAATATCGCGATCGAACAACTGATCCTGCAAGGTCTTAGTGCCGGTCGAGATGATGACTTTGCCACCCAGCATCAATGCCGGGACCAAATAGGCGAAGGTCTTGCCGGTGCCGGTGCCCGCTTCGGCAATCAACACGGTTTGCGTCTCAATCGCGTGGGCGATGGCTGCCGCCATTTCGATTTGCTGGGCGCGCGGCTTGTAGTCGGGCAACGCCTGCGCGAGCGCTCCGCTAGCGGCGAAAACCGAGGCGATCATATCCATGGTTTCACGTGACTCTTAAGCCAGGTTGTCGATAGCAATCGGCTCGATCGTATCGGGTAAGTTGATGCCAAAAACCTTGGCATAGAAATACAACTCGACATCCAGTGCGCGCTTCAGCGTCTCGCTGCGGCGAAATCCGTGCTGCTCGCCGGGAAAGGCGATATACGCCACCGGTAAGCCTTTACGTTTCAGCGCGGCGACCATGGTCTCCGCTTGGCTGGCCGGGACGACTTTATCTTCGAGTCCCTGCAAGAAAATCACCGGCGCGTTCAAACGCTCGACATAGTTAATCGGAGAACGCTCTCGATAGATTTCCGCTGCCGCGGGATAGGGCCCGACCAAACGGTCCAAATAACGCGACTCGAATTTGTGAGTGTCCTCGGCGAGCGCCGTGAGATCGCTCACGCCGTAATAACTGGCGCCGGCCCTGAAGCAATCTTCAAAAGTCAACGCGCAGAGCGTTGTGTAACCGCCGGCGCTGTTGCCGCGGATAATCAAACGCTCGCCGTCAACCCGGCCGCGCTCGACCAGATGACGGGCGCCATTGACGCAGTCCGCACGATCGACCACACCCCACGCACCATTCAGACGCCGGCGATATTCCCGCCCGAGCCCGCTGCTGCCGCCATAGTTGACATCCAGGACGGCAAAGCCGCGACTAGTCCAATACTGAATGCCGAGCTTGAGCGCGTTGGTCGTCGCAGAAGTGGGCCCGCCGTGGCTGATCACGATGAGTGGCGGCCGCTCATCGTTTGGCGCGGCGAAATTCGGATTGTGGGGCGGGTAATAATAACCGAACGCCGTGACGTTATTGCTCGTGGCAAACTCGATCACCTCCGGCGTCGAAAAGTTCTGCGCGGGGATCGCGGCTAGGCTCGCGCGGCGGATCGTTTCCAGCTTTCCCGTGACAAGATCGAGCTCAATGACGGCATCGATGTCCGTTGGCGACGCGGCGCTGAACACCACGCGCTTACCATCGGCGGCGAGGAAACCGATATCGGAAAGAGCTGATGGTATTTCCGTCAGTATCGCGGAAGTCAGATCGATGCGGCCCAGGCGCCACACCCCGTGCACCGCATAACTACAGACGATGCGATCGTTACCGGCAAAGGCATAGGTCGATAGGCCGAACACCCATTGCGGCAGACCGAATTCCGCTGCCATGGGACACACGGCTTCGATGTTGCCGTTGCGCAATCGATATAGATTCCACCAACCGGATCGATCGGACACAAAATAGAGTTCGCCAACGGGTGACCACTCCGGCTGAAAGATTGATTCCTCTTCGCCACCCGCCACGCGCTTTGGATTCGTCAACGCGCCATTAGCGGCACGATCCGCGAGCCACAGTTCAGTGCCATCCCACGGCATATTGGGATGGCGCCAGCACAGCCAAGCGAGGGTTCGGCCAGCGGGACTCAAGCGGGGCGAAGAATAAAAATCATAGCCGCTAGCCGATACAAAGATTTTCCCATCGACGAGGCTGATCTCGATCAGAGAATTCTCCGGCTCGCGATTTGCAACGCCGTGATCTTCGCAAACCGCGATCAGCGATTTGCGTTGCGCGTCGATATGCAGATCAGCGTAGCGGCGGTTACCCTCGGCTGTGAGCGCAGCAGGCATCTCACCCCAGGCTTGGCGATAGATACGCTGATCGGCGTCGTTGCAAAAATACACGCCGCCGGCATCCACTGCGAAAGCGCCGCCGCCGTATTCGTGGGCGCGGGTTCGCACGTTGAAATTCGGCGGCGTCAAATCGGTGATATTTCCGTTGGCTTCGCGGCACACCAACACGTTGCGCCCCCCCTCCGCGGGACGGCCCTCCAGCCAGAAGATTTTGTCGCCCGCCACCTTGCACGAACTCAAGCGAACGGCGCCGCCGGCAGCGATAAGATCGGAGGTGATGGGCGAATGCCAGGCGCCAAAGGGAGCGGATGTGGTCATGTTTTGCTTCTAAGGTAAGGACACGACATTATTTCGAAACTGCCCGCGGGAAGCAAATTGATTACCGCGAACACGCTAACGATTTGTCGCACCCGCGCAACAAGGAATCGCTGCCAACATGATATTTTCTTGACGAGAGCGAAAAGAATCCTCCACTATTTGCCTATGTGGATCAAAAACACTGGATTTCTGGTCGCGCTGCTGCTCGCCGCCGGTCATTCCCGGGCCGATGCAGCGAGCGAACAGGTGTCCCTCGCTGAGGACCAGCAAAAATCCTCCGCCACGTGGTCCGATCGCACGCAAGAATTAATCTTCCACGCGCTGGCATTTATCGACGTGAAGTACCAAACTGGCGGCGTGTCGCCGGATATGGGCTGGGATTGCAGCGGTTACGTTTATTATGTCTTCAAAGAAGCGGTGGGCGTAATCTTGCCGCGCAATGCCGCTTCCATGAGCGCCCACGGCCAGCCCGTTCCGGGCAACGAACTGCAACCGGGCGACTTGGTTTTTTTCAATACGCTCAAACGCACCTTCTCCCACGTCGGCATTTATTTGGGTGACAACCGATTCATCCACGCGCCCACCACCGGCAAAGCGGTGCGAATCTCCAGCATGACATCCCACTACTGGGCGCGGCGCTACAACGGCGGCCGCCGCATCATCGCGCAGGGTCATTAGATTTTTTCAAGGCATGCTTGTAGACGCCCATGGATACTGCCTCTCAGGCCATGCATTGCCGCGAGGCACGCTGGATGCGGCTGGTGGGAATACATCGGGTAGGGTGGTCAAGGCGCGCCGTTCCAACAATTATTTCACCGATACCGCAATTTCATCACCAACACAATCAACGCCAGGATGAACCACATCACATTGGCACGGGGGACTCCGAAGAAGTTAAACCCGGAATCATTTTGGATTTTAACGAGCACGATCAAGTAGTGGGCATAGAAATTTTGCGAGTAAGTCATCGAGTTCCCGCAGCAAGTCTGAAACAAATGCAATTTGAAGCGGCCTAAGCAAGGTCATAGAGCGCTTTGATATCGGAAACCGAATTCCCAACCTCGGCCTAGGCGCCGCCGAGCGCAGTGCACTCATCCGCCTCTGGCGCGCCCAAGAAATCGGCGACGCAACGTTACACGAAATCGAACACGAATTGGATTTGGAAGAGACGCTGTTAAGACGTTAACGTCGCCTCACGTACGCGCGCGTCTCAATGTCAAACGAATGCCCGGAGAGGCGCATGGATACGGGGTGGGGGGCTGGCCTACGGGGTAGCCCTAGGCTAGCCACTGGCCTAGGGCCAGGGCCACCTCGGGCCATTGGCTCCCAGGCCAATGCTGTATGCATTGAGAAAAACAATGCTGCTTGGCCGGGCGCGAGCGCCTTATACTTTGCGCCAACATCCGGCAGATAACGGCTTCGCCGCATCTGCCCTACGAAGATTGTCGAGCATTCTTTCAGGCACGCAGTTTAAACCGCTGTATCTTGCCCGTCGCGGTCTTCGGTAGCTCCAACACGAATTCGATCCAGCGCGGGTATTTGAAGGGTGCGAGCTTGCCTTTCACGTGTTGCTTTAGGACATTGGCAAACTCCTCGCTTGCATTCACGCCGGCCTTGAGAACGACAAATGCTTTGGGTTTGATGAGCTTGTCCTCGTCCGCTTTGCCGACCACCGCCGCCTCCAACACTGCCTCGTGCGTGGCCAGGGCCGCTTCGACTTCCACCGGCGAAACATACTGGCCGCTGACTTTGAGCATGTCGTCGCTGCGGCCGCGGTAGACGTAGTAGCCTTCTTCATCTTGACGATATTTGTCGCCGCTCTTGGTCCATTCGCCGACGAAGGTTTGCTGGCTGCGTTCGCGATTGTTCCAATAGAGAATCGCCCGGGTAGGCCCTTTCACATGCATGTCACCGACTTCGCCGGGTTTCACGGGATTGCCTGGTTCGTCGACGATGCGTATCTCGTAGCCGGGCACGGCTTTGCCTGTGGTGCCGTAGCGCACGTTGTCCGGTTGATTGGACATGAAGATGTGTAGCATCTCGGTTGAGCCGATGCCATCCAATATGTCAACGCCGAAATGCCGCTGCCAGCGTTCGCCCAAATCTTTCGGTAACGCTTCCCCGGCGGAAGTACAACGCCGAAGTTTCACGGCCTCGGCGCGCGGTAGATCAGGGCTGGCGAGCAGGGCCGCATACAACGTGGGTACGCCGTAGAAGATGGTCGGCTGGTGTTTCGTGAGTCGCGCGAACACGGCGGCGGGCGCCGGGCGTTCGGCCATGAGAATCGTCGTCGCGCCGACGCTCATGGGAAAGCTGAGTGCGTTGCCCAGACCATAGGCGAAGAACAATTTGGCGGCGGAGAACACCACGTCACCTTCGCGTATGCCCAAGATTGGCTTCCCGTATAGATCGGCGGTCTGTATCAGGCTGGAATGGGCGTGCACCGTGCCTTTTGGCGCGCCGGTGGATCCGGAGGAATAAAGCCAGAAGCCCATTTCGTCCGCTGTGGTCAAGGCGAACGATGTTTCGCTGTTGGACTCGGCGAGCAGCGTCGCGAATGCCATTTGGCCCGCGCCGGGTTTGCCGGATACGACTACCCGCTGCACATGCGGCAAGCCGCTTGCAACGATAGGCGCGAATACCGGCAACAACGCCTCGGAGACGATCAACGCTTGCGCACGGCTGTCTTGCAACATGTAGTCGTATTCCGGTGTCGTCAGCAAAGTATTGACGCACACAGGAACCACACCGGCCTGAATCGCCCCGAGAAAGGCCGTGGGGAAATCGATGCTGTCGTGCAACGCCAGCACGATGCGCTGCTCTCGCCCGACACCCAAGCGCTGCAACCCATGAGCGAAACGCCCGGCGCGGTCGGCCAGTTCACCGTAGGTATAACTGCCCTGGTCGTCGACATAGGCGATCTTGTTGCTTCGACCGCCGTGCAGGTTGCGTTGCAATAAATCCGCGGCCGCATTGTAGCGGTGTGTAGTCGGCATAATTGTGAGATAACTATTGAAGATTGGTAAGGAATTGTTCGAGTTCCGGCGCCAGGGGTGCGGTCAAGCGCATCGGGGCATGGGTGATGGGATGCTCAAAGCTAAGGGACGCCGCGTGTAAGAACATCCGCTTCAGTCCGCGTTTCGACACTTCTCGATTCAAGGCGAAATCGCCGTATTTCTCATCACCCAAAATGGGAAAACCGAGGTGGGCGAGATGGACGCGAATCTGATGGGTGCGGCCGGTCTTGAGTTCCGCCTCTAATAAGGAATAGTCGGGCCAAACTTTTATTTTGCGGAAAATCGTGTGGGACGCCATGCCATCCTCGTCAACCGACACGCGGCGCTCGCCCTCGCCGGTGACATATTTCGTCAACCCGAGCTTGACGATCTGTTTGTCGTTTTTCCATTGCCCCTTGACCAGGACTTGGTAACGCTTGTCCGTGCCGCCGTCGCGCAGCATTTCGTGCATGCCCAACAACGCGGCACGCTTTTTTGCTAACAATAATACCCCCGAGGTGTCCCGATCAAGCCGATGAACCAGTTCCAGAAACTTTTGTTCGGGCCGGACGGCGCGGCAGATTTCGATGACCCCGGAACTGATGCCGCTGCCACCATGGACCGCGAGACCGGCGGGTTTATTTAGGGCAAGCAGCGTTTCATCCTCGAAGATTGCCTCCGGCATCCGCGGGGATCGGGGGAAACTCGGTTTCGCCGCTGGTTCCGCCAAGCGCAGCGGCGGCACCCGCAGTTCGTCGCCCTCGCCTAGCCGCGTGTTCGGCTGCGCGCGTTTGCCGTTGACCCGAATCTCGCCGCTGCGAACGATGCGATAGACGTGACTTTTCGGAACCCCTTTTAATGCGCGAAAAAGATAGTTGTCCAATCGCTGGCCTTCGCCGGATTCCTCCACGCGAACGAAAGTCACAGCATTTTTGCCTAAATCCTTCATATTGAATATACTATTGTTTATCCGGAGCTTTCCGGCGCGGCGCTAGGCAGCATTTGAACAACAATCCTGCTTGTTCGCTCCGGCCTTCGGAAGAAAAGGTTAACTCGCTCACCTCGATCTTGACACATTGATCGGCGCACCAAATTAATGCCAGGAGCATTCGCTGCGCGATCACCGTTATGACAGTTAAGTAGCGACGCTGTAAAAGTTACGCGCTCGACATACCGGATATTGTATCGGTCTTGCGCCGGGTTGATTGCCCTAATATTTGGGCGCCTCGGACGTGAGATCAGTCTTGCAAATGTAGTGTTTCGCAGTCAATGGGACAAAGAAAAATGATGGATTTTTTTGTCTGGCTAGGCGCGAGGAGGCCGCATGGCGGGCTCGACGCAACGAAGAGCAACAACGCCAGACGGAAAAAGACACATTGTGCTGTTCTATTAACCGCGAAGCACTACACCGGGGCAAGACCCGTTGGCACATTACTACATTATCGTTACGTTTTATGATCATTTCATTTCACTCTGACGTAATTGACCACCGGCGCTCACGATAGCGCCAGGCGTGTGCCGACTTTCCCAGGCGTATTAAGAGCGCGGGAGAGTTAAAATGAAACGCATGTTGTTTAATGCAACCCAGGCCGAAGAGCTGCGGGTTGCCATTGTCGATGGACAGAAACTCATCGACTTAGATATAGAGCACGCAGGAAAAGAGCAACGCAAGAGCAATATCTACAAGGCTGTCATCACTCGCGTTGAGCCCAGTCTCGAAGCTGCTTTCGTCGATTACGGCGCGGAGCGTCACGGTTTTCTCCCCTTCAAAGAAATTTCCCGCATCTATCTAAAAGGCGAAGACGGCGAGGTTTCCCGTTCGCGCATCCAGAGCATATTGAAAGAAGGCCAGGAAGTTATTGTCCAGGTCGACAAGGACGAGCGCGGCAACAAGGGCGCGGCGCTGACCACCTTCATCAGCTTGGCCGGACGTTACTTAGTGCTGATGCCGAACAATCCGCGCGGCGGCGGCGTCTCGCGCCGGGTGGAAGGCGACGAGCGTACCGAGTTGCGCGATGTCATGGACCAACTCGAAGTCCCCAGCGGCATGAGCATCATCGCCCGCACTGCGGGAATTGGCCGTGGTGTCGAAGAACTGCAGTGGGATTTGAACTACTTAAGGCAACTGTGGACCGCCATCGAAGACGCGTCCGGCACGCAATCGGGACCCTTCCTGATTTATCAAGAAGGCAGCCTGGTGATCCGCGCCATCCGCGATCTGTTCCAACCCGAGATCGGCGAGATTCTGGTCGATACCGAAGCGATTTACGAGCAGGCACGGCAGTTCATGTCCCATGTCATGCCCGATAACGTCAATAAGGTCAAGTTGCATCGCGATGATGTACCGCTGTTCTCGCGCTTTCAGATCGAACATCAAATCGAGACCGCTTATCGCCGTGATGTGACGCTGCCCTCCGGCGGCGCCATCATCATTGATCATACCGAAGCCTTGGTGTCCGTTGACGTCAACTCCGCTCGCGCCACCCGCGGCGCAGACATCGAGCAGACGGCGTTGAACACCAACGTCGAAGCCGCCGACGAAATCGCGCGCCAACTGCGTCTGCGCGATCTAGGTGGCCTCGTGGTGATCGATTTTATCGACATGGAAAACCAGCGCAACCAGCGCGAAGTCGAAAATCGCCTCAAAGATGCTCTGAAGCACGACCGCGCCCGGGTGCAGATGGGCAAGATCTCGCGCTTCGGCTTGCTCGAGTTATCACGTCAACGTTTGCAGCCTAGCCTGGGTGAGAGTAGCCACATCCCATGCCCGCGCTGCGGCGGCACCGGCCATATCCGCGACATCGAATCCTCGGCATTGCACATTCTGCGCATCCTGCAAGAAGAAGCAATGAAGGAATCCACCGCATTGTTGCGTGCCCAGGTCCCGGTAGACGTCGGTACATTCTTGTTGAACGAGAAACGCGCCGACATCCATGCGCTGGAAGCGCGGCTCAAAGTCAATGTGGTGTTGATCCCCAATCCGCACATCGAAACGCCGAACTACGAGATTGAGCGCATCAAGCAAGACGAGCTGTCGGAGGAGGACGCCGATTTGCCGAGTTACAAACTAGTGTCCGCCCCGGTCGCCGAGGTCTCGACGCCCTCCGGCAAAGACTCGGAAACGCGCCCCGCCCGGCAACAGGCGGCGGTACAGGGAATCACCCCGGGGCAGCCCGCACCCATGCCCACCTCTCCGGCAGCGGTGGTTCCGGAAGAAGCCCGGCCATCCCTCATTGGCCGCATTATGGGCTGGTTAAAGGGCGGCAACGTGCAAGAATCGGCGCCGGATGCACCTATCAATCGCGCCACACCGGCGAAATCCACGACGGAATCGGCAACCGGCAATCGAAATCAGCAGCAACGAGGCGAGCGTCGGCCTCGCCGTGATCGGCCGGAACGGCAAGATCGGGCTGAGCGTCCAGATCGTCAAGAGCGGCCGGAACGCCATGAGCCGCGCCAACGGCCAATTGAATCCGGCGAAGCCCGCGATAACGAACGCGGCCGGTCGAATCGCCAGCAACGCCCGCCGCGGCGCCAGGAAGAAGTCGAGCCCCAAACCGCCGCGCCCATCGTTGTTGAACCGGCGAAGGACAACGCGCCGAGGGAACCGGGCGAAGGTAGAAGTAAGCGTGGCCGCCGTGGCGGTCGTCGCGATCGCAGCGAGCGGCCTCCTGGCGAAGGCCATGGCGCTCAAGAGAATCTGCCATTCGCCACGGGCGATGAGCACGACGATGCCGCATCGACAGCAGCAATAACCGATAGCCCGCCACCGCGCCGCGAGGCCGATACACCGGCTGCGCCGCGGATGGCGGAATCACCGGTCAACCCTGCACCGCAACGACAGGCCACGCTGATTGAAGCTAGTCAGGACTTTGACATGCGGAACCCTGCCCAGATGCAGGAACCGGCGACGGTCGCGAGCGCGCCTTCGCCGCAACCCATGCCGGAAATAACCAAACCGGTCGTCAACGACGGCGGCGCATCGAACCCCTCGCAAAGCCAAGAGGAAAGCCAACGGCCGCGTAATCCTCGCCGGCGCCGCCAGTTTGGTGGACGGCATGAGCGACCTGCTTCGTCCGAATTGGTCATCGTGGAAACCGATCCCAACCAACTTCCGGTGGCGGAAGCCGTCGTGGAGTTAGCGTTGGACACGCCGCGCCGTGAACGGCCGCCGCGACGCCCGCGTCGCGAGGCGCCGCCCGCGGAGCCGCTGGTGCAAGTGGAAACGGATAAGGCGGACGGTTAAGCGATGGCGGCCGTGATCGATTTTTATTTTGATTTCACCTCGCCCTACGGTTACCTCGCGGCGGTGCGCATCGACGCGCTCGCCGCGAAGTACCAGCGCCAGGTCGATTGGCATCCCATTCTGCTTGGTTTCATTTTCAAGCAGACCGGCCAGGTACCTCCGATGCAGATTCCCCTGAAGGGCGAATACAGCCTTTACGACATGAAGCGCAGCGCGCGGTACCATCAAGTACCGCTTAATTTTCCGGCGGAGTTTCCAAAAATGACCCTCACCGCCGCGCGCGGGTTTTATTGGCTCAAGGATCAGGACCCAGCGCTGGCGCGCAGCTTTGCGCAGCAGGTATATCGCGCCTATTTCGTCGATAACCGCGATGTCGGCAATGCCGATGTGATAATGGAAATCGCCACTGCGGCTGGGATCGGTCGCGCTGCCTTCACGGCGGCATTGCAAACCGACGCGGTGAAGGATCGCTTCAAAACGGAAAACGATCGCGCCATTGCGCGCGGCGTGTTCGGTTCGCCCTATTTCATCGTCGACAACGAGCCGTTCTGGGGCGCCGATCGGATGGAGCAACTGGAGCATTGGCTGAAAACCGGGGGGTTTTAGCGCCATGTCCCTGGATCCTCAAGTCAAGGCCTTGCTCGAGGCCGCCGCACGATCGGGCCGCACACCTATCAATCATTTCCCGCCGCTGGACGCCCGCGTGCAGTTCAAGGAAATGCGCAAGCCGTTGTTACCGCCGACGCCGCCGATCGGCGTGGTCATGGACTTCTTCATTGCAGGCCGTCTTGGCGCGATCCCGGTGCGCCACTATCGGCCGGTCGGAAGAGATCCCAACGATGTATTGCCGTTGCTGATTTATTTTCACGGCGGCGGCTGGGTGGTGGGCGATCTGGAAAGCCACGATTCGCTTTGCCGGCAACTGGCGAATGGCGCCGGATGCGCGGTCATCGCCGTCGACTATCGCATGGGTCCGGAACACAAGTTTCCCGCAGCGGTGGACGATGCGGAGGACGTGGTGCGGCACGTTGCCGAACACGCGCCAGCATTCAATATAGACCCCTCTCGCATCGCGCTCGGCGGCGATAGCGCCGGCGGCAACTTGGCAACGATTGTGGCGATGCTGTGCCGCGATAGCCGCGGTCCGGCAATCAAGTATCAGTTGCTGATTTATCCTGCCACGGACATGGCGATGGATCGCCCGTCCCACATTGAGTTCGCCGAAGGTTACAACCTAACGCGCGATTTGATGCTCTATTTTCGCGGCCATTATCTTAACGATATGGCGGAGATCAAGGACTGGCGCGCCTCTCCGCTATTGGCATCGGATCATATTGACTTGCCGCCGGCCCACATCATCACGGCAGGGTTCGATCCACTGCGCGATGAAGGCAAGGCCTATGCCAATGCGTTATCGGCGGCGGGCGTAAGCGTCAAGTATCGATGCTACGACGGAATGATCCACGGCTTCATCACCATGTCCGGCGTGTTGCGGGTGGCGAATGAAGCGATTGCCGACTGTGCCGCGGAACTGAAAAGCCAACTCAGTTAGTTTTTGCCGTCCATTCGAAACTAAATTGGCCGAAACGACGGCCAATTAGATCAAAGGTTTTTTCCTTAACGTCGCCACCGCGATCGAGTATGACCGTATAACGGCCGCCATCGACTTTCGCAAAGAACAGCGGCCCGTCGGCAACGGCTTCGATAACGGTTTCCAGGGCTTGGTTAAGAATCTTTACCTTGACCTCCCCTGCGGCAGTTGGCTTGTGATCCACGGAAAAAAATAATTGCAAACCGTAGTCGCGCTCGTGTTTGCGGATCGCCGCGGAATCCGTTTCCGTCACGCCCCCCGTTAGGTAAGTCGTATGTTCATACTTTTTTGGCTTCGACATTTCCTCGCCTTGGGCCGGCAGGCCGGCAACCATAATGCAAGATAACGCGAGAGTAACAAGAACCTTGTGCACGGTGTTTTCCTCAGAATCGTCAACGGGTATTGTAACCTCTAACGTAAACCCGGCAGTAAGGTTGTCAGTCCGCAAACACTATTTCTTCACCGTCGTCACCTACCACCGTCGTCCCCTATCACCGTTATCCCATCCTCATCCTGCCCGTCGAAATCCTGGACTGGACGAACAGGGGGATGGCGCCGATGGGATTGACGATCACTAATAACGCAATGAAAATATTGATGTAATCGCTGAATGCCAGCATTAGCGACCAGGGGTTGCGCTGCGATGCCGTTCGAGCAAGTGTTGCAGGAAGCCGTGGGCCGCGTCTTCCACCAGATCGAGCACCACCTCAAAGCCCTGCACGCCGCCATAGTAGGGATCGGGTACGTCCCGGGTCCGTACCTTATGGGCGAAATCTAAGAATAACGCGACCTCGGCGCGCCCGCCGTCGGGATAGATTGCCCTCAGGTCCTTTAGATTTTTGCTATCCATCGCCAGAATATGATCGAACTCATGAAAGTCCTGCGGGCGCACTTGGCGCGCGCGTATACGCGACAAATCGTAGCCGCGCTTGCTGGCCGCTTGCTGCGCGCGCCGATCCGGTGGATCGCCTTTCTGATAGTCACTGGTGCCAGCGGAATCGGTTTCGATCTGCATGGACAATCCCGCCTGCTCCACCAAATGCCAAAACACGCCCTCGGCGGTCGGCGACCGGCATATATTGCCCATGCAAACAAACAGCACTCTAATCATGGATTTCACTACGATACGTCATTGATCTCTAGTTCATGTATATACACCGTTGTATTCCAATATCCGCTAACGTATACCGCTGTGGTATCGCCTATGGAGTCACCATGGCTACCCTTTCTGGCGGCAAAATCGGCGATACCAAGCCCGGCGACAAAGCCAAGTGGCTGCGCGGCGGCGATTGCCTGTGGTTGCGAGCACGCGCCAGCGGGCGAAAAACCTTCCTCTTTAGAACCAAGCGCCTCGGTAAAACGACCGTTGTGACTTTGGGCAAATGGTCGCCGGATTTCCCGCTGAGCGACGCTCGCCAAAAAGTTCTCAATCGCCGTCCCTTCGCGAAACGACATTCGGCGCGAGAGCATACGCTCAATGAGCTGGCCCACGAATTCTACTCGCGCTGGATCGAAGCGAATTATAGACGCCCCGAGCAAATCAAGCGCTACCTCGATAAGGATTATCAATATACAAGGGCTTGGCCGTCGTTGGGTGGGTGAGCGTTAGGCCGGCCGGGCAATCCTCCGTATAATCCGGCATCACAATAATCTTTCCTCTCTCCATGGCCACGCTTTCCTGGATCGTGTTAGTGAGCCTCGCCGGCGGCGTGCTATCGGTGTTGTGCGCCGCGCTGTTCGCCTTCGCCGCGCGGCCCGCTTGGATGCCGGTGTTGGTGAGTTACGCGGTCGGTGCGTTGCTCGGCGCGGCGTTTCTGGAAACCTTGCCGCAAGCCTTTGAACACAGCAAAGATATTCCCGCCGCGACCGCCACCGTCATGATCGGCTTGTTATTCTTTTTCCTGCTAGAGAAATTGGTGCTGTGGCGCCACAATCACGCCCACGATTTCGGCCATGGCGAACATCATTTGGACGATGGCCATGATCACGGCCGTAGCGGAATGACAATCATCGTCGGCGACACATTCCACAATTTCGTCGACGGCGTGCTGATCGCCGCGGCGTTCATGACCGATGTGAAACTCGGCGTCGTGACGGCGTTTGCCATGATCGCCCACGAGATTCCCCAGGAGGTCGGCGATTTCTTGGTGCTGCTGCATTCCGGCTACAGCCGCACCAAGGCGTTCATGCTTAACATCATGTCCAGCCTTGCGACTCTGCTTGGCGGTATGTTGGCCTATTTCGCGTTACAGTCGATGCAGGGCATGGTGCCGACGTTATTGGCATTCGCCGCGGCGAGCATGATCTATGTTGCCGTAGCCGACTTGATTCCCGGACTGCACCGCCGCTCTGAACTGACGGCGACGGCGCAGCAGATTGTTCTCATCGCGCTTGGCATCGGCACGGTTTACCTGAGTCACGAAATACTCGACCATTTTATTTAAACTGGGCATCCTGCCAAGAGCCGCATGGCCCAAGGCCAGCCCCTGGATACTGGCTCGTGGCATTTTTATTTGTGCCGTTAATTGCGAAAGACTAGACTAGGCGCACGGCGCGCCAGAACCGGAATGTGCGTAGTGGCACATGAGGATTCCGAGCACCGCGCAACGACGTCGCCCTGGCCCTAGGCCAGTGGCTAGCCTAGGGCTACCCCGTAGGCCAGCCCCCAGACGGGCGCCGCAGTCGTTTTTCAACTAACCCTTACGAAGCTACAACCACACCATCAACCCCATTTCCAGTGGGTGCGTCAAGAGTTCATGCCACGGATAGGCGCGGATCTTGTAGTCCAGGCTGCCGCACAGTTCGGGCTTGAGTTCCAGCGCGTAGATGTGGGCGCCCGCCGCGTCGGCGGCGCCGGTTGCATCGAAACGATATGGTTTATTTTTGTTGGTGTCGTGGCCGGCTAGAGGGCGGCCGAGCAATAGTTCGACGACGATATCTTCCGGTTTCAGGCCGTTGAGTTGCAATGCCACTTCGAAGCGCAGGCTGTTGCCGTAGTCGATACGCTTCACCGGCGTGTCGCGGCGATTCAGGCGCACGTCATGCCAGGCTTGATTGACGCGCGCCTTCCACTGCGACAATCGCGAAGCGTTTTCATACTGATTGTCTGAGAAGCGCCGCCATTGCTTGGTCGCGGCGAGGTAATACTTGCTCAGATATTCGCCGACCATGCGCGTGGAGTTGTATTTGGGTAGCAACGTTGAAATGGATTGTTTCGCCATCTTCACCCACGCCTCGGAATAGCCGAGCTTGCCGCGGGCATAGTAGAGCGGTACGATTTGGTCTTCGAGGATTTCGTACAGCGATTGCGCTTCCTCGGCGTTGCGGCGGTATTCCTCCCAGATCTCCGGCGCCGGCTTGATGGCCCAGCCATTGTTGCCGTTGTAGCCTTCGCCCCACCAGCCGTCCAACACACTGAAATTGATAACGCCGTTGATGCCGGCTTTCATGCCTGAAGTGCCGCTCGCTTCGAGCGGATAGAGCGGCGTATTGAGCCAGACATCGACGCCGGACACGAG
>JAYTGZ010000177.1:0-5639 GCA_043733025.1 Pseudomonadota bacterium
CATACACTGCGTGCGAAGCCCCAGTCACGCCATAGGTTGCCAACGTAGAATGGGTTGGAGATCAGGGCGGGACGCGTATGACCGTCTTTCCATTGCCGCGTCACGAGGGTAACCGCTATCCCGTCTTGTTGGAGCGCGGTCAACGCGTGATCCACGAAGCGTTCCGCGCCGCCGAAAGGCGTGTAGCGAGCGCGCACCAGGGCAATGCGCGGAGCGGTCAAAGTGCGCTCAACCGGGCGATCTCAATCATGGCGCGCAAGATAGCAAACTTTCTTCCCTACGCATAGGCTTGATTTTCTGAGCAGCATGCCAGGAGAGCCTTATCCAGAGCGGATTTCCAGGCATGCATCGCCACGAGGCAGGCTGGACGTGCCTTGCGGCTCTGTGCTTCTGACTAAACGCTACGGAATTCTTCCAAACTGCAAATGACGTTGCTCAAGTTAAGCGCGGACGTTTCCCGTAATTTCCGAGCTTGAGCCTTAAGCTCGCGCCCGCTCAATTCGACTCGGCTACCCACCACGCCGAAGGCAATCACATTACCGCCTTCCGAGGGCGGCAACACGACGATGCGATCGTCGAAAGCTAGTGCGATGCGATTGATACTGGCATTGAACCGCCGCGTGCGGGCGAATAGATTGACCGCGATCAGCCCGTCATCGGAAAGGCGTGCCCGGCATGCTTGGTAGAAAGCCAAGGTATCCAACGCGCCGACTCGGGCATGGCGATCGAAGCCGTCCACGAAAATAATATCGAACTGCGTTGTGGTTTCCGGCACGTAGCGCGCGCCATCGTCAATCACAATATCAAGCCGATCGCCGTCCTCGGGTAACGCGAAAAATTCGCGCGCGACATGCAGCACGCGCGGATTAATTTCAACGACAGTAAGATGGGATTCGGGAACGTGAAAATAGATAAACTTGGCGATGGAGCCTGCCCCCAAGCCGATCAACAAAAACCGTTTCGCCTCCGGCCGCAGCAGCAGCGCGGCCATGAAGTCCTTGGTATAGGCAAGTTCCAAGGCATTTGGCCTGGACAGCCGCATGGCGCCTTGTATCCACTCGGAACCGAAGTGCAGATAGCGGACTCCGGCGTGTTCGCTGACTTCAATGCTTTCGGCTTTTGCCAAAGAGATTTTTCTAGAATTCGTGGGTCAAGTCCAAATAAGCGCTCCGCTCTTCGCGATTATAGCCATGGACAAGCTGGTATTTCTTGTTCAGCAGATTGTCGAGACGACCGACTAGGCGCGTTTGTTTACCGAGATTGTAAGTGGTTTTCAGATTGACCAGGGTGTAGCCCGGTACCCGGACTTTGGTGAAAAAGTCGTCGACGCGAACATCTTGTTTAGGTCCGCTGGCGACGATTTCGCCGCCGATGTTCCATTTCCCCAGTTGCTGCCCCACATTGATCGTGGCAAACCGCTTGGCTCGGCGTAACAGACGTTCACCGGAATTTTCATCGACGGGATTCTGTGCTGTCGCACTCGCGCGCAACGTTGTGTCGCCGAACGTCGCGTCGTAGCTCAGTTCTAGGCCATCGCTCTTGGCGCGATTGATATTTACCGGGAATGGCACGCCGCTGGTAAATCCGATCAGATCCTTCAGCCGGTTGCGAAAATATACGATCTTGCCTAAGCCGTAGAGACTCGCATATTGGATACCGAGTTCCGCGCTCTGGGCGCGCTCCGGCTTCAGATTGGGGTTCCCGAATGGGGCCGGATAATAAAGATCGACAAACGTCGGCGCGCGAAACGCGGTGCTGACCATGGCCGTAACAGTGAACTGATCCGTGATAGCGTAGCCGCCACCGAGCAATCCGGTAGTTCGACCGCCCACATCGGAATAGCGGTCGTGACGCAAGTTGCCCTGTACATAGTGACCACCGGCGAAATTTGCCACGTAGCCGAGAAAGCCTGCCGTGCTACGCCGGCTTTTATCGATGGTTCCAAAACCATCGTTGTATGCGACCCGCTGCTGAAGATAATCAAGGCCAAGAACAATTTTGTGGCCATTAATAATTTGAACATCGTTTTGCCATTCCAATTTGTTGTTGGTCGTTTTGAAGCGGCTGGTGAAGGCGTCGGCGTTGAAGAACTTGGAATCGTCGATACTGGCGCCAAGCTGCACATGGGATTGCCACGCCTCGGCGAAGCGATTTTCAAACGCTAGCGAACCGACGGTGAGCTTGGGTTTGGAAGAATTATTGGATTCGAACACGTCATCGAATTCGGTTTTTCCGTCGGAATGAAATGCGCTAAGTCCGACAGATTGGTCTGGCGCGTAGCGATGTTTGGCATGAACCGATACGCTACGGTTACGGTAGCCGTCGCGATCACTGTCCCGCGACGGAAAAGGTAACGCGCGGACGTCATCGGCATTGATGGCGCTGTAGCCTTCGGTATTGAGCGCTGAAACGGAAACACCTAAGTGCGTTGTGTCCGTGGCGTACTGATAACCGAGGGCGCCTCGCGCGGTGCGATAACTACCCAAGCCGGCGCTGACGAAGCCGCCGGGCTCGATTTTATTTGCTTTAGTGAAGATCTGGACCACGCCGCCGATTGCCTGAGAACCGTAAAGGCTCGACAAGTTTCCGCGCGCGATCTCCACCCGGTCCACTTGATCCAGCATGACTTGATCCAGCGCCGCTCCACCCGCGGTGGCGGAGTTGATGGGCATGCCGTCGATCAAAACCAGCGTGTGGCTGGAATTGGTGCCGCGGGTAAACAAGCTGGACGGCTGGCCGATGCCGCCATTTTGCGTGATCTCAAGCCCGGCTTCCTGGCGCAACAGCGTGGGCAGATCCCGCGCGCCGGACTTGCGAATGTCCTCCTGGTCTATCAATGTCGTATGCGGCAGGGTCGTCTTGATCGGTGTCGCGAGCCGTGTGGCGGTGATGACAACCGGTTCGCTTTCCAACACCGTGGGTTCTTCGGCGACCGCCGAAAAGGTCAGACAAATAGCGATACTCCCAAACAATATTTTAAGTTTCACAGAAGCTCCTTGTTGATACACGACAAGGAAATAAGGGGGCAGCACACTATCGCATCAACGAGGAGGTCCAACAAAAAAGATGGCCCGCTCGGTTATCGCATCCCCGCGATATTTCCGCTACGCCTGCAGTAAAGCAAGCATTCAGGCCGGTATCCGGGCTCGTGAGGCGAAACTTTCGTTTGCATGCGCCACCGTCTTCCCAGGCAAAATGCCCAGTGACTGGTTGATGGCACAACTACTCACTCACCGTTGCGGGGGCAGCACAGGTATTGGAACAATTCCGCACCTGTTTCCCGTTTAACCCGAACGCAAGAAAGGCGTTCAGGCACCATGAATACGCGGTACTATACGCGAATTGCCTCGGGCGCAGTTGCCTGGTCGGTAGGCATTTGACCAACAAAGGTTTTTACAATTATATTATCGCTATGGAAAAAGACCTGGATGCACTTTCCGACAAGGTTGCCGAGATGGTGAATATCCTCGCCAAGATGCGCGAAGAGAACCAACAACTGCGTCAACAACTTGCGGCGAAATCGGACGAAAATACCAGGTTAAGCGAAAAGATCTCCGTCGCCACGACGCGGCTAGAGGCCGTACTCGCAAAAATTCCTGAGAAGGAAGCATGAGCGGCGAGTCCAAAACCTTGGACGTCACGATCATGGGGAAAACCTATCGGGTGACCTGTGCGCCTGACGAAGAAAAGGATTTGTTAGCGGCGGTAGATTTTGTCGATAACCGCATGAGCGAGATTCGCGAAGGTGGGCGAACCATGGCGATTGAGCGTCTGGCGGTGATGACGGCGCTGAATATTGCCCACGAACTGCTCAGTAGCAAAGGCGGCAAGGGCGTGGCTACTGCCGAAATTAGGCGTAAAATCTCGCTGATGCGTACCAGTATCACGGAAGCATTGGCCGATACGCAAGATACGTTATTTTAGAATTAAAGAAGCGGCCCGGGCCGCTTCTTGGCAGGGTGTTAAAAAACGCAGCGAGGATGCCCGTAAGCGAGGCGCACGGCGCGCAGGAACCGGAATGTACCCAGGGGTACGTGAGGATTCCGAGCACCGCGCAACGACGTGGCCCTATGGCCCTAGGCCAGTGGCTAGCCTAGGGCTACCCCGGGCCAGCCCCCAGATGGGCGCCGCGGTAGTTTTTCGACACCCTGCTAAGGTTTGTCCCCTGCGGTGTTCGCAATGGCCATATATTCTTTAACCCGATAGCCATCAAACCCGGTCGTCGGCCTAAGCAATGCCGGTGTGCGCTCCCAAGTGGAAGTGCCTAAAGGTGTTGGGCGGACGGCCCCTTTTTAGGAAAGGGTTCAAGATGCCGGTCTAACGGCACAGGCGGGGGGCCTAATCGAAGCTGACCGCCTAACCGGCTGCGCGCTAAACTCCAACACGCTCGCGACGGTTACGCGGACATCTTTAACAGAGAGCGGCGTCGCCGCTCTTTTCGTTTGGAATGATCATGCCCTACTGGTTGATGAAATCGGAACCGGAAGAGGTCAGCATCGACGATCTCGCCGCGGCCCCGGGCAAATCCGTGGCGTGGTTCGGTGTGCGCAATTATCAAGCGCGCAACTTTATGCGCGATCAGATGAAAGTTGGCGACAAGGTGTTTTTCTATCATTCCAGTTGCCCGGAACCGGGCATCGCAGGCCTCGCGTCCGTGATCAAGCGCGCCTATCCGGACGCCACTCAGTTCGATCCCAAGGGCAAATATTTCGATCCCAAGGCGACGCGCGAGAATCCACGCTGGTTCAATGTAGACGTGAAGTTCGCGAAGAAATCGCGCTTGATGGGCATCCTCGAATTACGCGGCTACCCGGAGTTAGCCCGCATGCGCATCCTACAGCGCGGCAATCGGCTATCGATCACGCCGGTGGAGCCGGCGGAGTGGGATTTCATCATCGGTAAGTTTTAAGACAATGCTCTACGTCCTGGCGTATCTCGCGCTTGGCGCCGTCGTCGGCCTGTTCGCCGGGTTGCTCGGCATCGGCGGTGGCGTCATTATCATCGTCGGACTCCTGGAGATATTCAAACACCTACACTTCGGGCAGACCCATATCATGCATATGGCCCTGGGCACCTCCATGGCGTGTATTTTGTTCGGATCGCTATCGAGCTTGCGCGCCCATCAATCGCTCGGCTCGGTGGACTGGACCATCGTTCGACGCTTGACCCCCGGCATTCTCGTCGGCGGCTTCCTCGCGACGTTCGCGGCGGCCCAGGTCTCCTCGGCGGTACTCAAGGTCATCTTCGTCATTTTCATGGTCTACACCGCGACGCAAATGCTGCTCAACGCAAAGCCTAAACCGCATCGCAATCTGCCAGGAACCGTGGGCATGCTGATCGCAGGCAATGTTGTCGGTGCGGTCTCGAGTTTAGTTGGCGTCGGTGGCGCGGCGATCACGATTCCGTTCATGACCTGGTGCAACGTACATATGCATCGCGCCATCGGCACGGCGGCGGCGCTCGGTTTTCCGGTGTCGCTGTTTGGCAGCTTGGGTTACGTAGTCAACGGCTGGAACGCGACCGGACGCCCGGACTGGAGTCTAGGTTTCGTCTACTTGCCTGCGTGCATCGGCATCGCTTTAACCAGCATGTTGACGGCGCCCTTCGGCGCCCGCCTAAGCCGGCGGCTACCGGTACCG
>JAYTGZ010000178.1:0-2875 GCA_043733025.1 Pseudomonadota bacterium
ATCGGCGCGTGCGGCGCCGCGCTGGGCGTGGCGCTGGGTTATTTGCTTGCACACATCACGCTCTCTACCGTCGGCGCCGATCTCGGCGCCGGTTATTTCAGCGGCGTCACGCCGACGCTTGCCTTCGGCGCCGGCCCGATCATTTTGTTTCTGGTGCTCGGCATCCTCGTCGCCCTCGCGGGAACACTCATCCCCGCACTAGAAGCAGCCGCAACGCCCCCCGCACCGGCATTGCGTGCGGGCAGCCAAGAGTTGCCGTTGCGCAGTTGGGCTCGGCCCGGTTGGGGCCTCGCCTGTTGGGGTTTAGCTGCTGTGGCATTATTCGCGCCCGTATTCGCTTCGTTGCCGCTCGGCGGCTATGCCGCAATCGCATTGATCCTAGCCGGCGCCTTGTTGCTGCTACCGGCGCTCGCGAAAAAGTTTTTTGCGGCGCTGCCGGATTCGCCCAAAGTCGAAGGCCACCTCGCGCTGGAACATTTGCGCAACGCCTATGGCCACGTCGCCATGAGTGTCGCTTCGCTGTTCGTCAGTTTCAGTTTGATCGTCGCCATGGGCATCATGGTGTATTCATTTCGCGCATCGGTGGCCGATTGGCTGGACGCCGTACTGCCCGCCGACCTTTACGTGCGCTCGGGAGAGGCGGGCGATTCCAGCTTCTTCGACGCAGCGGCCCAGCGCGCCATCGCCGCGGCGCCCGGTGTGGCCGAGGTCGACTTCGTCCGCTTTCAAAGCATTGTGCTTACACCGGATCAGCCCGCCGTCGCGCTAATCGCCCGCCCGGTCACGAAGTTGATCCGTCGCCACGCCCTGCCCCTACTCGGCGCGAGTCACGCGCCCAAAGCAAACGAACCACCGCCGATTTGGATTTCCGAAGCGGTGCGCGATCTGCACGGGTACCCAGTCGGGAAGGTAATCGCCGTGCCGATCGCGGGCAAACTCGCGCCATTCACCGTGGCCGGAGTTTGGCGCGACTATGCACGCCAGTTCGGCGCCCTGTTAATCGATCGCGACGATTACATTAAGTTAAGCGGTGACCGCCATGTGAATGACGCCGCACTCTTTCTACAGCCCAATGTTCGCGCCGGTGATGTAGTAGCGGTACTGCGTGCCCAGATCGCGGGCGGCGCGCAACTGGAATTCGTCACATCTAAAGAAGTCCGCGACATCAGCCTCAAAATTTTCGACCGTAGTTTTTACGTCACCTACGCGCTGGAAATCATGACGGTGTTGATCGGCTTGTTCGGCGTCAGCTCGAGTTTTAGCGGCGCGCTGCTGATGCGCCGAAAAGAGTTCGGGATGTTGCGCCACATCGGCCTCACGCGGCGCCAGATAGCTCGATCGCTAAGCCTGGAAGGCGCATGGATAGGCGTTCTTGGGGCATTGTCTGGCTGGCTGGCGGGATTTGTGTTGAGTCTGATTTTGATCCACGTGGTGACGCGGCAATCGTTCCACTGGAGCATGGATGTCCATGTGCCGTGGTTGTGGCTGACGTTGTTGAGCGCCGGGCTGGTGATTGCCACCGCCCTCACTGCGCGCCTGAGTGCCAACCAAGCGATGGCCGAGAGCGCGGTGCAATCCGTGCGGGAGGACTGGTGATAATTCGATCGCTCTTCAAGTTCCTAGCATTCTGCGTGGCAAGCAGCGGAGTTGCCGCGGCCACCATCGCGTACCCCGACGTCAAACCCGGATATCAATTGCAGTTCCCGCAAGACGGAGGCAGCCATCCGGATTTTCGCATCGAGTGGTGGTACGTGACCGGTTGGCTGAAGGCTGCGGACCGGCGTGAGCGCGGATTTCAGATCACCTTCTTTCGCGCGCGGCCGGACAATGCCGCGCAGGACAATCCGAGCAGCTTCGCGCCGAAGCAGATCCTATTCGCCCACGTCGCCTTGAGCGATCCGGCCGAGAAAAAATTGCTGCACGCCCAACGGGTCGCCCGCGCGGGGCTGGGACTGGCGGAAGCGAAAACCGGCTTGACTCATGTTTGGATCAACGATTGGTCTCTGCAACAAAAAGGCAATCGTTATCTCGCCAATATCGTCACGCCGGAATTCCGATTCGATTTTGCATTCGACGCCGCCACTCCGCCGATGCTGAACGGCGATCGCGGCTACAGCCAAAAATCCCCTAACCCTCTTGCCGCGAGTTACTACTACAGTATTCCGCAATTGAAGGTAAGCGGCACGCTGACTCAGCGCGGCAAGCCGCAAAGCGTCACGGGCACCGCGTGGCTGGACCACGAATGGTCGAGCGAAATGATGGATGGGCGCGCGTCCGGCTGGGACTGGACTGGCATCAACTTCGACGACGGCGGCGCACTGATGGTGTTTCGCATGCGCGACAAGACCGGTAAGGCGCTGTGGGCCGGCGGCGCCTATCGACAACCGGACGGCGCCACTCGTATCTTGCGCCCGGGAGACATCACCTTCACACCGATCAAGAACTGGCGTTCGCCCCGCTCTGGGGCCAATTATCCGATCTCAATGGGGTTGCGAGCCGGCGACCAAGACTGGGTGCTGGCGCCGTTGCTCGATGATCAAGAGCTCAATTCCGGTGATGCGACCCGCGCCATCTACTGGGAAGGTGCGGTACACGTTTTGAAGGATGGCAAACGCATTGGGCGCGGATATTTGGAATTGACGGGCTACGCCAAAGCTCTGAATTTCTAACGATCGTAGTTTGCGTCGCAACCAATTGACAGTTATCGACAACTAGCGTAGTGCGCCATAATTAACGGGACGAATAAAAATGATGGCTTTTTTCGTCTGGCGAGGCGCGAGGAGGCCGCATAGCGGGCTCTATGCAACGACGAGTAACGAAGTGGCCCGAGGCCAGCCCCCCAGACGGAAAAAGACGCATTTTTATGTTCCGTTAA
>JAYTGZ010000179.1:0-10315 GCA_043733025.1 Pseudomonadota bacterium
GTGGCGGCGTTGCGGCGGGTGCAGGCCAACCTCAAACGCTACCGCGCCGCCGTCCTCAAAGCCGCCTGCGAAGGCCGCCTCGTCCCCACCGAAGCCGAACTAGCCAAAACCGGAAATCGGAAAGCGAAATTTGAAACCGGCGAAGCCCTGCTCACCCGAATCCTCGCCGAGCGCCGCCAAAACTGGCAGGGCCGTGGCAACTACAAAGAGCCTATCCATCAACAGACTAAACTGACGGCCCTGCCACACGGTTGGATATGGGCGAACATCGAACAAGTTTCATCGTGGCTACCGGGCTCGATCCAAAGTGGACCTTTTGGCAGTCACTTGCTTCACTCGGAATTCCAACATACTGGTATTCTCGCAATTGGAATTGATAACGTTCGTGATGGCGCGTTCTCCAGGGGGAGCGACCACCGAATCTCCCAGAAAAAGTATGAACAACTTAAGAAATTCCAGGCGCGGCCGGGTGATGTGGTCGTCACGGTAATGGCCACGATTGGGAGGGTCTGCGTCCTTCCAGCCGATCTTGAGTGCTCGATTATTACCAAGCATTGCTATCGCATTACGCCCGCGTCAGGTCTGATTGACTCAATATTTCTTAGTATCGCATTGCGTGCGGACTCGCCAACACGATGGTACCTTTTCGGAAACGTTCGTGGTCAAACGCGGCCTGGATTGAATGGAACGATACTCAAAGCGACTCCCGTTCCAATTCCCCCGCGAGCGGAACAGGATCGAATCGTGGCTGAAGTGGAGCAGCGGTTGAGCGTAGTGGAGGCGATGGAAGCGGTAGTGTCCTCCAACCTACAGCGCGCCACCCGCCTTCGCCAGTCCATCCTCAAAAAAGCATTCACCGGACAACTCAGATAATCTACCCACTCATCGATATGCCATTCGACTTTTCCAAACTGAAACCGCAACCCAAAGAGCAGCGATTGACCGATCCTATCGCGCTTTTCCAACGCTTGCGCGTAACGGACACCTCAATAAACGACCTTTGGCTTGCCCAAGGGGACGCACTGCGAGGATGGAACGACAAGCGGACAGAAGGGGACATCTCTATATCCCTCAACACGGGGGCAGGAAAGACTCTTGTGGGACTTCTAATTGGGCAGTCATTGGTCAACGAATTGCGGTCATTCGTGGTTTACGCTTGCAGTTCAATTCAGTTGGTCGAACAGACAGCGAAGAAGGCTGAGGGCTACGGCCTCCCGATAACCACGTATGTTCGGGGGAGTTTCAGCAACGATCTGGCAGTCGGGGGCGAAGCAGTATGCCTCACCACTTATCAGGCTCTCTTCAATGGAAAGTCGATTTTCGCGCGACGCGAAGTTGCGGGCATCGTATTCGATGACGCACACGCTGCAGAACACCTTTTAAGGGACCATTTTTCACTACGAATCTCCAAGGAGCACTTTGGAAATATCTTTGCTCAAATTTCCGCAGAGTTTACGGAATACTTTTACTCCGTTGGATTGGCGAGTTCCTATGACGAGATAACGGCCGGATCCGGTAGCCGCCTTCTTTTAATACCGCCCTTTGAAGTGAGGAAGGCTCACGCTGCGCTCCTCAAATACCTACGAAAGTCCTCTGTGTCGACTGATGTCAGTACCACATTCGCCTGGGAGCACCTAAAGGATCGCATCGACCTTTGCGCGTTCGTGATTTCTCCCACGGAGATTACGATTACGCCGCCGTTTATTCCTGTTGGAACCCTTCCATATTTCACGAAGGACATTCGTCGGGTCTACCTTTCGGCAACCTTGTCGGCTCTCGATGTGTTTGTTCGCACGTTCGGACGAGAGCCGTCATTGAAGATTGCGCCCACCACTACCGCGGGGGAATGCGAGCGCATGATTCTCGTCCCAGCGCAAATGAAGGGGGTATCCGATGATGTCTATGCCGCGAAAGAATTCATTCGGCCGCACAAAGCCCTTATCCTTGTCCCAAGCTACGCGCGAGCCGCTGAATGGGCCGATTCGGTTAGGCCGCCAGCACCGGAAAAAGCGACAGAAGCCATCGAAGCGTTCAAACTTACGAAAGGCACAGACAAGCTTTTGCTTGCCTCAAGGTACGACGGAATGGATCTTCCCGGTGATATGTGCCGTGTCGTAGTCATCGATGACCTTCCTAGCGGGACTGGTCCGCTAGATCGATATTTGTGGGAGTATCTCAGGTTATCGAGCACTCTTCGATCCGCCATCGCATCGCGGATTGTCCAAAGTTTTGGTCGAATCTCTCGGGGCATGAGCGACCATGGTATTGCGGTGCTCACCGGCAAGCGTCTCACCGAGTGGCTGCAAGTTCCGAAGAATCTAGGCTCATTGCCGAGATTCCTGCAGAAGCAGTTGGAACTCGGGTTTCAAATGTCTAAGGAAATGTCCCCAGCCGAGGTGCCAGCGAGCATTCAGGGTTGTTTGGAGCGGCAAAGTGACTGGGTCGACGCATACGAGCACTTCATCCGAGAGGCTGCACACGAAGATGCATTGCCCGACGCCACTATCGTTGCCAATCTTGCCCTCGCGGAAGCGAAGTATGCCGACGAAATGTGGCACCGGGATTATACAAAAGCCGCTTCGTATCTCCAGAGGACTCTAGAGATTGCTGGCAATTTCAGCCTCAGCACCGTTTGCTGGCATAAACTTTGGCTTGGCTATTCGCTCGAATATTCAGGAGATGCTGAGACCGCTCACGCGCTTTACCAGCAAGCGCATGCAGGACAGAGGAATATCCCTGCTTTCAAGGGCCAATCGGATTCTGCTGCCCGCGCCGAAACGAACTTGTCAGTCCAAGCTGCCGCTGCGGGGCGGCAATTTGAACTAACGGGAGATAGTCGAGTGTTAGTTCCCCGCTCACTCGATCGCGACCTTTTGTATTTGAATGGCAGTGGCACGACGAACCAAACCGAAGAAGCGCTGCGATGCCTTGGCCAGTATCTTGGTTTCCCGTCAACGAGGCCGGACAATGAGCACGGCACCGGGCCCGATGTTCTTTGGCTCTTTCCAGATAAGTCGGCTCTTTGCGCCGATGCGAAGACGGATAAGATGGCCTCATCTGTCTACCGAAAAGAGGAGTTTGGTCAGCTGTCCGATCATGTCCAATGGGTTCGAGAAAATACTGAGGTCGAGAGCATGATTTCCGGGTTTGTCGGACCAGAACTTCCCGTTTCCAAATCTGCAAATCCGCCGGAGGGCCTAAAGCTTGCCACACTGGGCAGTTTTTTCGCCATTGGAGAAACTCTAAAGGCTGCCTACCGGGACATTGCGACGACGGCGCTTCCTCTAACCGTCGACCAGTTAGTTGCTGTTGAATTCAAGAAGCGCGGCTTGCTATGGCCGGTATTGAAGGAGGCGTTTGGCCTAATTGAAATGCGGGACTTGAAAGTAAAATGAACTAGACGTGAGTAGCCCGAACCAACTCGTCCAAAAACTCTGGAACTATTGCAACATCCTCCGCGATGACGGCCTGTCCTACGGCGACTATCCTTCAACGTGGCTCAGGATACGCTATGAGCAGTTGACGTTTCTGCTTTTCCTGAAAATGGCAGACGAGCGGGCCAAGCCGCCATTCAACAAGTCGTCGCCCATCCCCAAACGTAAGGACTGGCCTGCGTCATGGCAGCGGTATGGATATGCGCATCGCTTGATGGGAGTTCGGGCGTGAGCCAAAAGTACGAAGCCACGGGCGCCGAGACGGAATTCGAACCGGGTTCGCGCCGCCGAGTGCTGTGTAATCTGCTTGGCATCCGCTCGGTGGGCAAGATGAATCAAGCGGAATCGGAAGCGTTGCTGGCCGCGACCAATCAGTTGATCGATGAAACGACGGACAGCCAGCGTTTTACAGCGTCCGGCATCTGCGAAATTCACAAGCGATGGTTGGGTAAAATCTATCCATGGGCAGGCGCGTATCGAAGTGTAAACATTGCCAAGGGTGAATTCATGTTTGCCGCTGCGAACGAAGTGCCGCGCCTGATGCAGGAATTCGAGCAGGGACCGCTGCGGATTTACACGCCTTTGCGCGCCGATGTTGTCGACGCACAGTCGGAAGCACTCGCCGTCGTGCACGCAGAGTTGATTCTGATCCACCCGTTTCGCGAAGGTAACGGCCGTTGCGCGCGTGTGCTCGCGACGCTAATGGCGTTGCAGTCGGATTTGCCGCCTTTAGATTTCAGTGGTATCGAAGGGAAGGAAAAACGCCGCTACATCGCAGCGATTCACGCGGCGATGGCGCGCGACTACGAGCCGATGCAGGAAATATTCAAGCGCGTTATCGCACGTTCGATTCGAACTGCTCTGGCCAAGCGATGAGGGGAGGCTAGATCGCGCGTTTTTTCTGCGACTGAGTCGAAAAGCTGCTTGCGGCGGTTTTTTTGAACGGTGCGCGTATCCCTTCAATCGCCGAGGAACTGGCGACGGATTTGAGAACCATTTTCTTGCGCAGTACCGGATCTTTGAGAAAGCGGTTCGTAGTAGTGATTGGTTTAGCCATAATACGTATATTGTAAACGAAAGAATTTATGACGGCCAATGGCCTTGTCCAGAAGCTCTGGAACTACTGCAACATCCTGCGCGATGACGGCCTGTCCTACGGCGATTATGTCGAGCAGTTAACCTTTCTGCTATTCCTAAAAATGACAGATGAACAAGCGAAGCCGCCGTTCAACAAGCCGTCGCCCATCCCCAAGGGCAAAGACTGGCCGGCGTTGCTGGCGAAGGACGGTGACGAACTCGAAATTCATTACCGCCATACCTTGGAGGAACTCGGCAAGCGCGCGGGCATGCTCGGCGTCATCTTCCGCAAGGCGCATTCACGGAGTGCTCTCCTATGGATGATCTGATTCCATCATCGCCTGCACAAGGCGTTTGTCGGCAAGCTTGTAATCACACGAGGTGCAACATGAAAACCGAGATAATCCAGTTTCTTACTGACGAATTCGAAGGTCACGCCCAAGAGACGGAAGAGGGCACTGAGTTCTGGCTCGCGCGCGACCTTCAACACTTGCTGGGCTACACAGAGTGGCGAAATTTCAGCGCTGTCATCAGCAAGGCCAGAACAGCGTGTGAGGTATCTGGACACCTCGTTGCACATCATTTTGTTGAGGTCAACAAAATGATCCAATTGCCCAAGGGCGCGGCGCGCGAAGTTCCGGATCTCATGCTGACGCGCTATGCCTGTTACCTGGTCGCGCAGAACGGCGATCCAGTCAAACAGGAAATTGCGTTTGCTCAGACATATTTTGCCGTACAGACGCGCCGTGCAGAGTTGATCGAGCAGCGACTGCTGGAAGCCGAACGCGTCTCCGCGCGCAAGAAGCTTTCGGCTACCGAAAAGGATCTCTCAAGTGTCATCTACGAGCAAACCGGTGGCAATCAGGACTTCGCGCTGATTCGCAGCAAGGGTGATCAGGCGCTCTTCGGCAAGTCCACGCAAGCCATGAAAGCGCACTGGAAGGTGCCGGACAACCGGCCGCTCGCCGACTTTGCTCCGACCATCATTCTCAAGGCGAAGGACTTCGCCGCTGAAATCACGATCTTCAACGCGAAGCGGGGCAAGATGGCGACAGAGCGCGCGATTTCCTCCGAGCACATCACCAATAACCAAGCCGTCCGCAATACATTGCTCGAGCGCGGCATTCGCCCAGAGAGCCTACCCGCCGCGGAGGATTTGAAGAAGGTTGAGCGTCGCGTGGCGTCCGAGAATAAGAAGTCTCTTGAGAATCCCGATGGCATCGATTCCCAATGAACGAACGCGTTCTCGGAATCGCCGCCGAAGCAACCGGTCGGCAGGCAAATAACTCATGAGCCACCCGACTCAACTCGTCCAAAAACTCTGGAACTACTGCAACATCCTTCGCGATGACGGCCTGTCCTACGGCGACTACGTTGAGCAGTTAACCTTTCTTCTGTTCCTCAAGATGGCAGACGAGCAGGCCAAGCCGCCGTTCAACAAGCCGTCGCCCATCCCCAAGGGCAAAGACTGGCCGGCGTTGCTGGCGAAGGACGGCGACGAGCTCGAGATTCATTACCGCCACACGTTGGAGGAACTCGGCAAGTGCTCGGGCATGCTCGGTGTCATCTTCCGCAAGGCACAGAACAAAATCCAAGACCCGGCTAAGTTGCGCCGGCTTATCGTGGACCTGATAGACAAGGAGCAGTGGTCCAGCCTCTCCGCCGACGTTAAGGGTGATGCCTACGAAGGCTTGCTGCAGAAGAACGCCGAGGACGTCAAAGGCGGCGCAGGCCAATACTTCACGCCGCGTCCGCTCATCGCCGCGATGGTGGACGTCGTCGCGCCGCGGCCGGGGCAGGCCATTTGCGATCCGGCGTGCGGCACGGGTGGCTTCCTGCTCGCGGCGCATGATTACGTGGCCAAGCACTACGCGCTCGACCGGGCGCAAAAGAAGCAACTCAAGAGCGGCACGTTTTTCGGCATCGAGCTGGTGGATAGCGTCACGCGTCTCTGCGCGATGAACCTGCTGCTCCACGGCATCGGCGGGGAGTTGGAAGAGGATTTGCCTGTCGTCACCAAGGACGCGCTGGCCGGCAAGCACGGTGAATACGAGATCGTGCTGGCGAACCCTCCTTTTGGCAAGAAGAGCAGCGTGACCATCCGAAATGATGCGGGCGAAACATCGAAGGAATCGCTCATCATCAACCGCGATGATTTCTGGGCGAGCACGAGCAACAAGCAGCTCAATTTCCTCCAGCACATCTTCACGATCCTCAAGCAGCACGGTCGGGCGGCGGTAGTGTTGCCAGACAATGTGCTCTTCGAAGGCGGCGCAGGTGAAACCATCCGGCGAGAATTGCTCAAGCAGGCGGATGTGCACACCTTGCTGCGCCTGCCCACCGGCATCTTCTACGCGCAGGGCGTGAAGGCGAACGTCTTATTCTTCGACCGCAAGCCCGCGCAGGAAAGGCCGTGGACGCAGAAGCTGTGGATTTACGACCTGCGCACGAACATGCATTTCACGCTCAAGGAGAACACCCTCAAGCGCAGCGACCTAGATGACTTCGTCTCGTGCTACAACTCGAAGAATCGTCACGGTCGCCAAGAAAGCGAACGCTTCAAAGGCTTCGCTTACGAAGAGCTGAACAAGCGCGACAAAGTGAACCTCGACATCTTTTGGCTGAAAGATGACGCGCTGGAAGACTCCGCGAATCTACCCGCGCCGGAAATCATCGCCCAGGACATTGCGGACGATCTCGAAGCGGCACTCGAACAGTTCGCGACAATTGCGGAGGATTTGAAATAGCAATCCTGCAGAGAGGCGCGCTTCAACCTGCCACTGGCGCCAAGTCCTCTATAGGGCATGTAGACGGAATATTGTGCGCAGCATCGGTGGTATCGCGAATGCATCGGCCTGACAGGCAAAAAGGGCGGGACGTTGATGGCAATCGGCGCCACGAGCCAAGCTGGAGGGGCTGGCCTAGGGCCATGCGTCTTCCGGCGTGGCAGAAAAAACAAAGGCTCAGGAACGTTCCTAAGCCCTTATCTTGATTGGTAGGTCGTGGCAGGCTCGAACTGCCGACCAACGGATTAAAAGTCCGCTGCTCTACCGACTGAGCTAACGACCCTTAATCGGCAAAACCTGTATTCTAAATTTTTTCGTCGACACGGTCAATTTTCCCGTGACTTACTCCCGCTCTGGCCAACCCCAATTCGCGTCCCAGGTAGAGCCAAGTCTCGACGACTGTATCCGGATTGAGGGACATGGTCTCGATGCCTTCGTCCATCAGCCACTTGGCAAGGTCTGGGTGATCGGACGGGCCTTGGCCGCAGATGCCCGCGTATTTGTTGGCTTTGCGGCAGGCTTGGATGGCGAGGTGCAGCATTTGTTTGACCGCCGGATCGCGTTCGTCGAAGGAATCGGCCACTAGGCCCGAGTCGCGATCGAGGGCCAAGGTAAGTTGGGTCATATCGTTCGAGCCAATGGAGAAGCCGTCGAATCGCTGCAGGAATTGGTCCGCGAGAATTGCATTCGCTGGCACTTCGCACATCATGATGATGCGCAGCCCGTTCTTACCGCGTTCCAGGCCGTGCCGCTTGAGGATGTCCAGCGTGCGATCCGCTTCGCTCAACGTGCGCACGAAGGGCACCATGATTTCGACATTGGTGAGGCCCATGTCGTCACGCACTTTTAGCAGGGCGGTCAGCTCCATCGCGAAGCAATCGGCGAAGGACTCGGCGATGTAGCGTGCCGCGCCGCGAAAGCCGATCATCGGATTCTCTTCGTGGGGCTCGTAGACGCTGCCGCCAATCAAATTGCGATATTCGTTGGATTTGAAATCCGATAAACGAACGATGACTTTTTTCGGATAAAAAGCAGCCGCGAGAGTCGCGATGCCTTCCGTGAGCTTGTCAATGTAGAACGTTTTCGGGTTCGCGTAGCCGACGCAGCGCAATTCCACTTCTTTGCGCAAATCTTCCGGCAGATTCGGATAGTCCAACGCCGCGCGCGGATGCATGCCTATCATCGCACCAATAATGAACTCGAGCCGCGCGAGACCGATGCCGTGATTCGGCAAGCCTTGGAAATCGAAAGCGAGTTGTGGATTGCCCACATTCATCATGATCTTGACGGGTAACTCGGGCAACTTTTCCAGGGTGAGATTAAGGATTTCGAACTTGAGATCGCCACGGTAAATATTGCCCGTATCGCCCTCGGCGCAGGACACGGTGACCTGGGAACCCGCTTCTAATACCTCAGTCGCGTCGCCGCAGCCGACGATGGCCGGCACGCCCAATTCGCGGGCGATGATGGCCGCGTGGCAGGTGCGGCCGCCGCGATTGGTGACGATGGCGGACGCGCGTTTCATCACCGGCTCCCAATTCGGGTCGGTCATGTCGGTGACGAGAATATCGCCCGGCTTAACCTGATCCATCTCGCTGGAATCCATGATGATGCGTACCTTGCCCGCACCGATTTTTTGGCCGATGGCGCGGCCGGTAGTCAACAACTCGCCTTTTTCCAGCAGCCGATAGCGGCTGTACTTTTCCTGTTTGCCTTGTGACTTCACCGTCTCGGGACGGGCTTGCAAGATATAGAGTTTGCCGTCGACACCGTCGCGGCCCCATTCGATGTCCATGGGGCGGTCGTAATGTTTCTCGATGATCATGGCGTACTGTGCCAGTTCTTCCGCTTCGGCGTCGCTGATGGAGAAGCGCTTACGATCTGCGTCGGCCACGTCCAGCATGATCGTGGACTTACCCGCCTGCCGCGCATCGGAGAACATCATCTTAATGGCCTTGGAGCCGATGCTGCGGCGCAGAATTGCCGGACGCTTATTATTTAGGCAGACTTTGCTGACATAAAATTCATCGGGATTGACCGCGCCTTGCACCACGGTCTCGCCCAGACCGTAACTCGAGGTGATGAATACCACGCCTTTGAAACCCGATTCCGTATCGAGCGTAAACATCACGCCGGCGGTGCCAATGTCGCTGCGCACCATGCGCTGAATGCCCGCGGATAGCGCGACTTCGCTGTGTACAAAGCCTTTGTGGACGCGGTACGAAATGGCGCGGTCGTTATACAGCGATGCAAACACATGTTTCACGGCGCTGAGGATATTGTCGAGACCGTGGATATTGAGATACGTCTCTTGCTGACCTGCGAAGGACGCATCGGGCAAATCTTCCGCCGTCGCCGACGAGCGTACGGCGACAGAAATATCGGAGCCCACTTCCGTTAGCATTTGCTTATAGGCTGTCGCGATCGCGTCTTCCAGCGCCGGTTGAAACGGCGCGTCGATCACCCATTGGCGAATCTGGCCGCCGGCCTGGGCGAGGGCGTTCACATCATCGGTGTCGAGCTTGCTCAGCACTGATTCTATTTTTTCTTCCAGCCGGTTGCGTCGCAAGAACTCGTGAAACGCGAAAGCGGTGGTAGCGAATCCGTCAGGCACGCGCACGCCGGACTGCGCCAATTGGCTGATCATTTCCCCGAGCGAGGCGTTTTTGCCGCCGACTTCATTCACGTCGGTCATGCGTAAATCGCGAAACCATGCAACGTATCGTTGTGCCATCCCTGTAGCCCGTAGGTGTATGAATCCCAAAACCCGTTATTATAGCTTTTTGTAGCCCGACACCGTAAATCCATGACCACTCAGCGTAGCGTATTCTTTGTATCGGACGGAACGGGTCTAACCGCGGAGTCGCTGGGCCAATCCATGATCACCCAGTTCGACGACGTGACGTTCAGCCGCATTACCATCCCCTTCGTCGACAATGTCGAGAAGGCGCACGCCGCCGTCGCGGAAATAAGCCAGGCTGCCGTGAATGGCGGCAAACGTCCCATCGTCTTCAGCAC
>JAYTGZ010000180.1:0-4761 GCA_043733025.1 Pseudomonadota bacterium
GGTCGCGACGGTCGTGGTGGCGCGCTGGGTCGGCGATCTGGACGTCAAGACGATGGAAAGCCACCTCGTGCATGAGACAGCCGCCGAAGCGGACGAGCCCGAAAAAGTGCTCGACCAGCACGAAGAACACATCGCCGCGGCAGTTCCCATCCAGGTCGGGAGCGAGCCGGTTAGGGACTCGAGTTGAGCGATGTCGTCATCCGCCGGTGTGATCGGCGCCGTGTTACGATGATGAGGGAAACGAGGTGACTCCGAGCCGGTTATTTTGAGCCGCCTGTCAAGCTGCATTGAACCCACTTTTCATGGAGGAAGTATGGCACGTCAATCGAACGATCCCGCGCAATTTCTGAATAACCTGTTCGAGTCCGGGCAAGATCTGATGCGGCAATTCGCCCAGATGGGCGCTTCGGGGACGGCAAACCCCGCGCGCGAGCGGGCCACGGAAACGAAAGCCGATCCGGCCACCGACTTCATCGCCGCCTCGCGCAAGCTCGCCGAGATGCAGCAAGGCTTTGGCAAACAGATGACCGATTACATGACCGGGATTTTGGGCGTCGCCGCATCGGCGCGGGACGAAGATAAGCGTTTCTCGGCGGAAGCGTGGGACAGCGATCCGCGTTTCGACTTCCTCAAGCGGACCTACATCGCCTATTCCGGCTTCCTCAAGAACGCGGTCGAAACCGCGCCGATGGACGACAAGGGAAAGGTACAGCTTCGCTTCGCCGTCGGTCAGTTCATCGACGCGATGAGCCCGACCAATTTCCTGGCCACCAATCCCGAGGCGCTCCAGTTGGCGCAGGAATCCGGCGGACAGAGCCTGGTCGAGGGAATGAATCTTTATTTTCAGGACCTCGCGAAGGGACGCATCTCGATGTCCGACGAGAGCGCGTTCGAGGTAGGTAGGAACGTCGCCGCAACTGAAGGCGAAGTCGTGTTCGAGAACGAACTCATCCAACTGATCCAGTACACGCCGAACACAGCGCAGGTGTATGAACGCCCGCTAGTCATGATTCCGCCGTGCATCAACAGGTTTTACGTTCTCGATCTGCAGCAGGAAAACTCGTTCGTGCGCTACGCGGTCGACCAAGGGCACACCGTATTTTTGGTGTCGTGGCGCAGTATCACGCCGGAGCTAGGTCATCTGACGTGGGATGATTACATCACGACCGGAGTTATCAAAGCGTTCGACGTTGCACGTGAGATCACCGGTGTGGAAAAAGTGAATACACTCGGCTTCTGCATCGGCGGGACGCTGCTTTCATCCACGCTTGCCGTGCTGGCGGGTAAAGCCGAGCAGAAGGCGACGAGCATGACCTTGCTTACCACGCTGCTCGACTTTACCGACACCGGTGAGCTCGGCAATCTAGTGAGTGAGGAAAGCGTGAAGGCACGCGAGGAGACATTGGGGCGCGGCGGCGTAGTCGAAGGTAAAGAGCTCGCACTGGTGTTTTCGATGCTGCGTGCGAATGATCTCATCTGGCAGTACGTGGCTAACAGTTACCTAAAGGGAAAGAGCCCGCCCGCGTTCGACATGTTGTACTGGAACGCCGACTCGACCAACCTGCCCGGGCCGATGTACTGCTGGTTTATGAGGAATGCCTATCTGGAAAACAACATTAAAGAGCCGGGCAAGACCATCCAGTGCGGCGTCCCGGTCGATCTCGGCAAGATCAGTCTGCCCGCGTTCCTGTACGCATCACGCGAGGATCACATCGTTCCCTGGGGTAGCGCGTACGCGGCGACGCAGCTATTGACGGGCGATAACACTTTCGCTCTGGGCGCGAGCGGCCACATCGCCGGCGTGATCAACGCGCCGGCAAAAAAGAAGCGCAATTACTGGATTGGCGGCAAGCTCGACCGCGATGCCGCCGGCTGGCTGGAAACCGCGCAGAGCATACCGGGAAGCTGGTGGCCTGCGTGGAGCGAGTGGCTCGAACGTCATGCAGGTGGCAAAGTCCCCGCGCGCACGCCGCTCGGTAATAAGAAGTACCGGCCGGTCGAGCCCGCTCCGGGCCGCTACGTGCGACAAAAGGCCTGAATGACAGGGGAGACCGTCACTGCGAGTAACCTCATTGCGAGAAGCGCAGCGACGAAGCAATCTCGATTTTTTTCGTAGCGAAATGCAAGATTGCTTCGTCGCAAAGATCGCTTCTCGCAATGGCAAATCCAAAACCGATACTGCACCTCGCCTGCCATTTGGATTAAGGTATGCCAGCGTTCCGAAACGCTTGCGTGAATCCCAGTCCTGCCTCAACGAATTCCCGTGCACGCCGATCTCGAGCGTCGATGGCTGTTGCCCGCGCGAGCACTTCCTCGACCGCTGCCTGAGGCACCCGCACGATACCGGTATCGTCGCCGACCAGCAGGTCCTCGGGTGACACCGCGATTCCGTCCAACTTGATCGTGACACCGGTTGCAACAAGCCGGACACGGCGGCGGCCGGTAACTGGCAGCGAATGACGTACGAACAACGGAAAACCTGTGTGCAGTGTTTCGTCCAAATCCCGTGAACCGCCGTCGATAACAATCGCGGCTAAACCGCGAAGCTGGGCGACGCGGACTGCGATTCCGCCCAGCGCGGAAACCGGCGCGCCGCCCGCGTCGATTGCGACGACATATCCCCGTGGCGGCTTGTCGATGTAGGCGCCGATATCGAACGCCTCCGGTGGAAATGTTCCGAGTTCTCCTACCTCGAGCTTCGCCGTGAACGCCGGTCCGGCAAAGCGAAAGCCTGGTGCGATGGGACGCAGCTTGGTTATCAAGCCATCGAGACCCATATCATCCAACACAGCGCCGACAGTGCTGGCGCCGAAAGCGCGCAACTGGGCAATGCTTTCTAAGTTTTTTTGGTCGTCCATCTGTTTTTCCAATAAGGCTTAGCGAATCGGCTCAACATCGAGCCGAACCACCACGCCTGCCAACTCAGGCCTTAACGCTGGATACCGTGTCAGTACCAAAGGATCGTGGCCCGGAATAATATGGTCGGGCGAACTGGCGAGCTTGCGCAGTGTCCGGTGTGCTTCAAGCATGTCGCCAACGTTGTAAACCACGGGAAACGGTCGTCCTTCATTCATGTTCGCATAGAAATGCGCGGCATCCGACGCGAGCACCAGCCAGCCCCGCCGTGTCCAAACCCGCACCACCTGTAGGCCCATGGTGTGACCGCCGACATGGTGTACCGACAGGCCCGGTGCAAGTTCGTCAACGCCATCATGAAATTGCACCTTACCGGCAAATACCCGGCGGGTCATGGCGACGACGTCGTCCACCTCGAAGGCATGGCTGAGCGCAGGGTGGCACATGCAACGGCCGCTGCAATAAGCCATCTCGCGGTCTTGAACGTGATAACGTGCATTGGGAAAGAGCGCGTGGTTCCCAGCGTGGTCATAGTGCATATGGCTGATGATCACGTCCTTGACTTCCTCGGCGACGATGCCAATTTGCCGTAGGCTCTGTTTCGGATCGTTGAGCAGCTTGCGTTTGCGCCGCGCGGCCATGCCGGCGTCAAAACCGGTATCGAGAATAAACGTCTGCTCCTTACCGGCCATCGCCCAGATGAAGTAGTCGAGCGGCATGGGGCCGTCATGGGGATCTCCGCCGATAAAATTCTCGCTCGCGCGGCGATCGAGATGGGCGTAGCGGATAGCGTAGACTTCAAACGGTTCCGGCGTTGACACGGTGAATCCTCCCGGTATGAATGGAATTACTTCTGCAAAAAGCGATACATCTCCGTGTGGTCAGCGGACGCGCCCAGGGTTTCCAGCGCGGATTCCCATATCCGCAGCACATCCGTTCCGAAATCCATCGGGTGGCCAACGGCGTCGCCGAGCCCGACCGCAATGCTCACATCCTTCGCCATCAACGATAACGCAAAGCCGGAATTGAACTCACCCGACAGCATGAAGGGCTTGACCTTATTCTCCGTGGTATTGTTTTTGCCGGTGGAGCTATTGAAGACATCGGTCATGACGGCGGGATCGAGTCCGAAGCGCTGGCCGACCCATAACGCTTCCGCCGCCGCCACGAGGCCTGCCGCAGAGACGTAGTTGTTCAGCGCTTTCATCGCGTGACCCGCGCCCGCACCCCCGACATGGGTAATGGACTTACCCATGGATTGCAGTAATCCCCGATGGGTCTCCAAATGCGCCCCACTCCCTCCTACCATAATGGCGAGGGACCCATCCACAGCGCATTTCACCCCGCCGGACACCGGCGCGTCCAGGAAATGCAAACCGCGTTTTTCCAAGGCGGCAGATAGATCCCGCGAACGCAACGGTTCCGATGAACTCATGTCGATTATGGTTGCGCCTGTGGGCAAAACATTCGCGAGACCCGGACGGCCCGATTGCCCAAAAACGATTGAATCGACCGCACTTGAGCCCGGCGCCATGAGGACAACCACGTCGACATCCGCAAAGGACCCAAGGTCTCCGGCGATAACCGCATTAGGGTGGTCCTTAACGAACCTCTGAGCCTGTGCCGCGATGGAATCGAACACAATTAGGCGATACCCGCTTTCGTGCAGCCGGTGCGCCATGGGGCAGCCCATCATGCCAATGCCGATGAACCCTACTCGCTTTGTGGATTTATCCATTTTGCGCGACCAATCGCCTCTCACTTCGTCTGTCTTAGATCATAACTCAAGACGGTTGAAACGGCGTGCCAAATACCTCTTCTAGTGACGGATCGACGCTAACAACGGCATCTTGTTTTCCGGGTACGCGCTGAAGGGCGCGCACTTCATCGAACTCTGCAATCAAC
>JAYTGZ010000181.1:0-1963 GCA_043733025.1 Pseudomonadota bacterium
TGGCATGCTCGGAAGCCGCATGGATACTGGCTCTCCTGGCAGCATACGCGCGCTGGTGCTGCGCGGCGCCGTGATAGGCGTGCAATCCCGCGAAGCGCAGATGCTCGCTGGCGCTGATTTCTTTCGCCAGCGTCACGGCGGCGTCACCCGGCGCTACGCCGCAGCGAAACGTGCCGACATCGATCTCCACGAACACATCAAGCCTGACGTTGAAGCGCGCAGCGACGGCGGCGAGATCACGCACGTTCTGCCCGTCGTCGACACACACGCCGATCTTGGCGAGCTTGGCCAGCGCCGCGAGCCGTTCCAATTTTTGCGCGCCGATGATTTCGTTGCTCACCAACACATCTTTCACGCCACCGTAGACCAACGCTTCCGCCTCGCTGACTTTTTGGCAGCAGACGCCAATGGCGCCGAATTCAATTTGTTTCAACGCGATGATCGCGCACTTGTGGGTCTTGGCATGGGGCCGCACGCGTACCGGTTTACCGATCAGCGATTCCGGCAACCGCCGCAAGTTGAATTCGAACGCATCGAGATCGATGATGAGCGCCGGTGTGTCGACGGCGTTGAGCGGTTCGCCGATGTGGGCCGGAGGTCGCGTCATTCTTGGTGTCTCGGCAACAGGAGTTTGAAAGTGCCGGTAGCTTTGGCGCAGAAGTCGTCACCCGCGTCCCGCACTTCGCCTTCGCAGAACACCAGCGATTTGCCGCAGCGCATGGCGCGGCCTTCGGCGTGGATGCGTCCCGTTGCGGCCTTGATGAAATTCACTTTGAGCTCGACTGTTATGGATCCATTCGATCGCATATCGATGGAGCGCGCCGCCATGCCGAGGGTGAGATCGAGCAAGGTCATCACCGCGCCGCCGTGGGCGACGCCCCAACTATTCATGAGCTCCGGTTTGATCTCGAGCGCTGTGCGAACGAAGCCGTCGCCTTGTTCGATTGCTTCGATGCCAACAAAATCGCCGAAGGGAATATTGAGGCCGAAGATGCGTCCGGTCATGATAACGAAGGCAGGGTACCCTCTCCCTCGTTAGGGAGAGGGCTAGGGTGAGGGTTCAGCGCTCGCAATTACCGCTGTCCCCTCATCCTAGCCTTCTCCCCGGCGGGGCGAAAGGATGAACTACACCGCCATCACTCCGCCGTCCACCGCCAGGCACTGCCCCGTAATCTGCTGCGAGGCATCAGACGCGAACAACACGGCTGCGCCCTTCAAATCCTCCGCTCCGCCGACGCGGCCGAGCGGTACGCCCTTGGTCAATCCGTCGCCGAGCATTTCAAAGATGCCCTTGGTCATTTTCGAAGGGAAGAATCCGGGGCAGATGGCGTTGACGGTGATGTTGTATTGTCCCCATTCCGCGGCCAACGCGCGCGTCATGTTGACCAGGCCGCCCTTGCTGGCGTTGTAGGCGACGGTGCGCAACGTATCGGGCATGGAGCCTTTCAGGCCGGCAATGGAGGCGATGTTGATGATGCGGCCATAGCGATTCGGGATCATGCAATGTTTGCCGACGGCCTGGGTGACCAAAAACACCGAGGTGAGATTGAGGTTCATCACCTTGTTCCATGCGTCGAGCGGGTGATCTTCGGCAGGTGCGCCCCAGGTCGTGCCAGCGTTGTTGACCAGTATGTCGATCTTGCCCCACCGTTTGATGACATCGAGAACAGTCGGCTCGGCCACGGCCGGATCTTGCAAGTCCGTCACCAGCGGGTAGGCCTCGATACCCATGCCTGAGAGATGCGCGACGGCTTCGTCGAGTTCATTCTTTTTGCGCGCGGTGATGGCGATTTTCGCGCCCATTTCGCCCAGCCCCTCGGCCATTTGTAACCCGAGTCCACGCGAGCCGCCGGTGACCAGCGCGATTTTTCCCGATAAGTCGAATAGTTTTTTAACGCTCATTTGCAGTCATTCCTCTATTGTTTGGCTACTTGATTTCTATTTGAACGGCTTCAAAAACCGA
>JAYTGZ010000182.1:0-2397 GCA_043733025.1 Pseudomonadota bacterium
GCCGCGATCCGGATTGCCCGCGACGACTTCCATGGTGAGTGGAATTACGTCATTTCACCGAACCAATAAAGGTTCATGTTATTTTTTTATGCTTCCTAAACAGCAAACAAGCGATCAACTGCCACGTCCATTGAATCGGCGGCGCGGGCACCGCCCAGGCCACGGCGATCAGCGGCAGCGCACCAATGGCGAGTAGAAGGATCTGCTTTCACCAGCTAGTTTTAGCGGCGCCCAGCGGAAAATTCTTATTCGCCAAGCCCGCAACGCGACGACCATCCACCGCCAAGACAACTACACGCAATCATGGATAAAACGTCTTCGCGCTGACCCCATCGGGCCGCGTGCGAAAACGTTTATGCACCCAAAAATACTGCTCCGGCATTTCACGCACTCGCGCTTCGAGAAACTCATTCATGCGGCGCGTGTCCGCCACCAGATCGTGCGTCGGAAAATTCTCCCAGGCCTCGTAAATCTTGACGATGTATCCTTGGCCGTCGGGCCGCCTGCGCGTAATCGCGGGAATCACCACCGCGCCCGATATGGCGGCCAAGCGCGACAGTATCGGCACGGTCGCGGCGGAAATGCCGAAGAACGGCACGAACACGGAATCCTGCCGGCCCATGTCCATATCGGGTAACACGTATAGCGTCAGCCCCTGCCGCAGCGCCCGCAGCGCAGCGCGCAAGCCATCTTGCCGGGCGATCATGGTGATGGGCTTGAAGCGCGTGCGGCTCTTTAACAAAAGCTCATTGAGGTAGGGATCTTTCTGCCGGCTGTAGATCGCCGCGGCTTCGTAATCGAGGGCGAGCCGGATGGTGCCCATCTCGACGCCGACGAAGTGTGGGGCGAAAACGATCACCGGTTTCTTACCGCGATAGGGAACATAGTTCTCCGCGCCTTCCACTTGCACCAGGCGAGCGATGCGTTCCGCCGGCGCCCACCACAACAGGCCGAGGCACAACATGCTTTCGCCGACATAAGCAAAATGGGCCTTCAGCATGCGCCTGCGTTCTGGCTCGGACACGTCGGGGAAACAGGCGTCGATGTTGATGCCCGCCACCCGCGCCTGGCCGAGGTAAAAAGCCAAAGTACCCAGGCCCCGGCCTATGGCGCTAATCACCGAAAACGGGAGAAAATGGATCAACCAGAGTAATGCAACGCCCAGCCGGAGCATGAAAAATAATTCTTTCGAACGAATGTTCGGATGAAAAAGCCGTTAGTGTATAGGGAAATGCTACCTCGAGAACCATGAAGATTTACGAAGTGGGCGGCGCCGTGCGCGATGAGTTGCTCGGCTTGCCGGTGAAAGATCGGGATTACGTTGTCGTCGGCGCTACGCCGGAGGCGATGACGCGTCTGGGCTTTCGGCCCGTAGGCAAAGACTTCCCGGTGTTTCTCCATCCGCAAAGTCACGAGGAGTATGCCCTCGCCCGCACGGAGCGCAAGACGGCGCGCGGCTACCGCGGCTTTCAGGTTTATGCCGCGCCGGACGTGACCCTGGAAGAGGATTTACGTCGCCGCGACCTCACCATCAACGCCATCGCGCGGGACGAGCAAGGTCAACTCATCGACCCCTATGGCGGCGAGCAAGACTTGCGAGCGAAAGTGTTGCGCCACGTGAGTGAGGCGTTCGCCGAAGATCCGGTGCGGGTGTTGCGCGTCGCTCGATTTGCGGCGCGTTACGGCGATTTCTCCGTCGCGCCGGAAACCGTCACGCTCATGCAAACCATGGCGGCGAATGGCGAAGTCGACGCGCTGGTGGCGGAGCGGGTGTGGCAGGAATTGGCGAAAGGATTGATGGAGGCGAAACCGTCGCGCCTGTTCGAAGTGTTGATCGAGGCCCACGCGTTGGATCGCATCGTGCCGGAGTTCGCACCGCTCGAACCCAAACACGCCGCGCTACAAAAGCTCGACGCAGCGGCGGGCGACGGCGCCTCCCTCGCCATCCGCTACGCCACGCTGGCCGCCGCGATCGATGGCCGGAGACGCCCGCCCAGCCCGCCTCTCCAGTCTGATGCCGCCGACGCGCCCGTCCTTGCTGTGTCGCAGCGATTGCGCGTGCCCAGCGATTGCGCCGATCTCGCTAAGCTCGCTTTGCGCTGGATCGCGTCCGTGGAACATGCGCGCACCCTGGCGCCGCAAGCGTTGCTGGAACTACTGATCGGCGCCGACGGATTGCGCCGCCCGCAACGCTTTCGCGATTTGTTGAGTGTCTGCGGCTACGTCATCGGCGCGGAAACCGCAGGTGAAGTTCCCTACTTGATCCATGCCCAGACAGCGTTAACCGCACTCGACACCAAAAGCGTGGTCGCCTCCGCTCAATCCAGCGAGGAAATTCCCGCCTTGATTCACGCGGCACAGCTCTCAGTGATTAAGTATTTTACTGACGCGCAACGC
>JAYTGZ010000183.1:0-4706 GCA_043733025.1 Pseudomonadota bacterium
TTGGAACACTGGCACACCGGCAGCATGACGCGCCGCGCCGGCGTGTTGGACGCGATTGAGCCCTACCCCGTCGCGCTGGTGCATCCACTAGACTTGGACAAGCTTGGCGCCGCACCAGGCGACACCATCACCGTCGCCTCGCGCCGCGGCAAGATTTCACTTTATGCTCGCGCTGATGATGGTACACCCTTGGGCGCCCTGTTCATCCCCTTCTGCTACTACGAAGCGGCGGCGAACGCGCTGACTAATCCAGCGCTCGACCCGGTCGGCAAGATTCCCGAGTTCAAGTATTGCGCGGTGAAGGTCACCAAAGGTGGTCAGCCGTTGCCAACTTCGAGCTTCGGTGGCGGTAAAGCGCTGGCGGCGGCGTAACTTTTCCTTGCATCGAACGTCTAAGCGATTGTAGAACATGAGTTCAAAACAGACATGACAGACCAAATCATCTCCTTAGCCACCGGTAAACCCGTCGCGAACGATTACACTAAGCTCGTTGATCGGCTCAATAGACCGATCCGCGATCTGCGCATTTCGGTGACGGACCGCTGTAATTTTCGCTGCGTGTATTGCATGCCCAAAGAAGTTTTCGGCAAGGAGTATCAGTTCCTCGAACACTCTTCGTTACTGACCTTCGAAGAAATTACCCGCGTCGCGCGGCTATTCAAAGAAATCGGCATCGAGAAAATCCGCCTCACCGGCGGCGAACCCTTGGTGCGCCGCAATCTGGAAAAATTGATCGAGATGCTGGCGAAACTCGATCTTGATCTCACCCTCACGACTAACGCGTCGCTACTGAAAAAGAAAGCCCAGTCGCTCAAAGACGCAGGATTGAAGCGCGTTACCGTCAGCCTCGATTCCCTCGACGACAAAATTTTTAAAGCGATGAACGACGTCGACTTTCCCGTCGCGCGCGTGCTGGAAGGCATCGACCACGCGGCGTCCATCGGCCTCACGCCGATCAAGGTCAACATGGTGGTAAAGCGTGGTGTTAACGATCAAGACATCGTGGATATGGCGCGCTATTTCAAAGGCTCCGGCCACATCCTGCGCTACATCGAATACATGGATGTCGGCGCCACCAACGGCTGGAAGATGGACGATGTGATCCCCTCCGCCGAAGTGATCAGCCGCATTCATGCGGAAATGCCGCTGGAAGCCATCGACCCGAACTACACCGGCGAAGTCGCGGAGCGTTGGCGTTATGTCGATGGCGACGGCGAAGTCGGCGTCATCAGCTCCGTCACTCAAGCCTTTTGCCGCACCTGCACCCGCGCGCGGCTGTCCACGGAAGGTAAGCTCTACACCTGTTTATTCGCGACCCAAGGCCACGACATCCGGCAAATGTTGCGCGGCGATTCGAGTGATCAAGAAATACTCGATTACGTGACCGGCATCTGGCGCGCCCGTGGCGATCGCTACTCGGAGATTCGGTCCGATGCTACGGTAAAGTTGCAGAAGATTGAGATGTCCTACATCGGTGGATAAAAGTGTAGGTTGGGCTGAGGCACGAAACCCAACAATAGCGGACGTTTTGTGACATCTCATTGTTGGGTTTCCTTCGTCAACCCAACCTACAACTTGTTGATGTGCCGTGCCTGAAAGGTAATCCCAGAGCGGCTCTCCAGGCATCAACCTCCAAGGCTGAATATCCATGCGCCTCCTGGCACGGTAACTATGTATCGACCGACACTCTCTAACGCCGCACGCCCCGCGACATTCATAGTCGATGCGCTGAACGAAACCGGCGCAGTCGAGCCCACCTCCATCGCCGGCGAGCATCCGCTCACGCTCTACGTCGACAAGCGCGAGATCGTGACGCTAATGACATTGGGCGCGGCGCCGGAAGCGCTTGCCATCGGTTACTTGCGCAACCAGCGTTTAGTGAAACGGATCGAAGACATTAAATCGGTGCAGGTGGATTGGGACGTGAATGCCGTCGCGGTGGTCACTCAAAATGGCATCGCCGATCTATCCAAAAAAATGGAAAAACGCACCGTGACGACGGGTTGCGGCCAAGGTACGATGTTCGGCGATTTGATGGAGGAAATCGATAGCATCAAACTGCGCGACGACGTGCGCCTCACGGAAGGAACCTTCTTCACTTTACTCAACGTGGTGCGAATACACGACACCGTCTACAAGCAAGCGGGCGCGGTGCATGGCTGCGCATTGTTCGCGGGCAACGAGTTACTTTACTTCGTGGAAGATGTCGGCCGCCACAACGCGGTTGACGCCATCGCGGGCATGATGTGGCTCGATCATGTCGATGGCTCCGATAAGGTTTTCTACACCACGGGGCGACTCACGTCCGAGATGGTGATCAAGGCCGCCCAGATGCGAATTCCTTTTTTGGTCTCACGCTCCGGCCTCACACAAATGGGTTACGAAGTTGCGAATCGCGTCGGTATTACCATGATCGGCCGGGCGACGGGTAAGCATTACCTACTGTTTACCGGTAATGATCGATTTCAAAAATCCTCACCATTCTCCTCTCTAGAGAAATCGTGACTGGGGTGACTGGACTGATTCTCGCCGGTGGCCTAGGTCGCCGCATGGGTGGCGTCGACAAGGGACTCATTGCATTCCATGGCCGGCCTATGGTTGCCAGCGTGGTTGAGCGACTGCAACCCCAAGTCGACGAGCTCTTGATTAACGCCAACCGAAATCTTGAAGACTACGGCCGCTTTGGTTTTCGTGTTGTGCCCGACGAGGTTGAGGGATTCGCCGGGCCGCTGGCTGGGCTGGAGCGTGGCTTAGCCGAGGCAGCCCACGAGTTGATCGTAACGACGCCGTGCGATTCACCGTTTATGCCCTTGGACTTAGTGGCACGGCTCAGATCCGCGCTCGAGTTTGAGCGGGCTGATCTGGCGATTGCGAAAACGGGAACGCAACCCCATCCCGTGTTTTGCCTGGCGCGCCGCTCCCTTCATGAACACCTGCGGACATTCTTGCTTGGTGGTGGCCGCAAGATTGACGCGTGGTATGCGACGCTCAATACTATAGAAGTCAATTTCGACGACGAAGCGGAAGCCTTCGCGAATATCAATACCAAGAAGGAACTCGACGACTTCGAGCGGCCGGGCGAAAACCCTGGAGGTTAGCGCCGATAACCAGGAATTTTTTCCTCATCAATCGAGTCAATCTGTTGCGAATCGAGAAACGCTTCAGCATAGCGCAAGTAAACTTTTTCGCGCACGAAAATATCAAACAGATCCGGATCGATGTGGCCGTTGAGCCGGAATTTGCCGAGTATCTCCAGCGACTCCGATATTGTTTTCGCCGCTTTGTAAGGTCTGTCTTTGGCCGTAAGCGCCTCGAAAATGTCCGCGATCGCCATCGCCCGCGCTTGAACCGACATCTGGTCACCGCGCAGGCCGCGCGGATAACCAGCGCCATCCATCCGCTCGTGGTGGCCACCCGCGTACTCCGGTACTTTGGCCAGATGCTTCGGCCATGGAAGCGTTTCCAACATTTCGATCGTCGCGACGATGTGGTGGTTGATGGTCGCGCGCTCCTCCTGTGTGAGCGTACCTCTGGCAATGGTCAGATTTTGTACTTCGTCTTCGGTTAAGAAGGGCTGCTCCCGGCCGCTTGAATCAGTGTATCGATAACCCGCGATCCGCCGCACGCCGGATTGATCGGCGACGCTCATCTTCTCGCCACCGACGTTGGCGCCGTGCAAGAAAATACGATCGTCCTCCAAACGCGCCAAAGCCTGATGCAAAGATTGCTCGATCTTTTCTACATCCAATCGGTTCGCGGGCATCAGCGCCGCACGCTCAACCATCGCTTGCATCTTAAGGTCGCGCTTCAGGATCTCAAAGCGTGTATCGATCAGTTCGATGCGGTCGAAAATAGTCGAGAGCTTGGTGGCCTTATCGATGACGTGAACGGGCGTCGTAATTTTCCCGCAATCGTGCAACAGGCCGGCAAGTTTGAGTTCATATCGATCCTTGTCGGTCATTGTGAAACTTTGCAGCGGGCCGTATTCGGCGTTGTGAGCCGCTTCCGCCAGCATCATGGTGAGTTCCGGCACTCGGGCGCAATGGCGGCTGGTATGGGGGGACTTTTCGTCGATCGCGGTATTGATGAGTCCGACGAAGGACTCGAATAATTCCTGCAGTTGGCTAATCAACGAACGGTTGGTGAGCGCGATCGCTGCTTGGGAAGCCAACGCTTCGGTGAACTGCTGATCCGCCATGCTGAATGGAATAATCGCATTGGTCGCCGGGTCTTGAGCGTTGATCAACTGCAGCACGCCGATGATTTCGTCCTCGTGATTCTTCATGGGCACCGCCAGGAACGAGGTCGAGCGGTAGCCCGTTCTCGCATCGAAAGCTCGGGTGCCGGAAAAATCGAAACCTTGCGCGGTATACGCGTCCGCAATGTTAACAGTCACGTCCTTAAGCACAGCGTAGGGCGCGATCATGCCGAAATTGGGATTTCCTGCGCCGTCGTAGAGCGGCAAGGGTTTAATCGCGACCGGAATCCCGCTTGAACCACCCATAACGACCCCCAGCGAATCGGTGCGGACGATTTCAAATACGAGTTCTTTGTCGTCATTGACCCGATACAGCGTGCCGCCATCGGCGTTGGTGATGTTCTGCGCCGCGTCGAGAATCGTCTCTAGGAGGCGATTGATGTCGCGCTCGCTGGAGAGGGCTTTGCTTACGCGGGTGAGATAGTTCAGCCGAGCGAAGGCATCTCCA